>NZ_JBWZQN010000056.1:0-24384 GCF_056724605.1 Prolinoborus fasciculus
GCGCGGTTTTAGAAGGAGTTGTAATTTTTCAAAAAAGATTGAAAACCATTTTAAAGCTTTCGACTTAACCTTTTTTTACATCAATAATGGCTTCATTTAATGTCAGCATACTTTTTGAAACACCACCGGCTGGTGAAATTCAGTCGTGGCAGTGATCAGAATCTAGATAAAATTTTGATGCACGAAGCCTTATATATGAAAATTGCCCAATACCTGGGACTTCGTGTTCATCAGGAACTGGAGCTGCATGGTAAGACTTTATTTATTCCCCGATTTGACCGTAAAGTCAGCGATGGGAAGGTTGAAAGAATTGCCCAGGAAAGTATTGCTTCTCTGGGAGGAAAAGCCGGTTTTGGGGTAAGAATGACCCATAACCAGATCTGTAGCCTGTTGATGCAATGCTGTACTGAACCAAAACAGGAAATCTTTGAATATTTGAAGCGTGATCTTGCCAATGTCGCTTTAGGCAATAAGGACAATCATACCCGTAATACAGCGATTCAACGTTTCAATAATGGAATCATTCAACTAACCCCATTATTTGATTTTGCGCCGATGTGGCTCCATCCAGATGGTATTGCCCGAACTACACGTTGGGAGCGAGATGATCATGGTGGCATGCCAATTTGGCATTCAGTCATTGAACAGATCGCCGAAAGCACGATGATTGATCCACAAGAAATCAAAGCGGTATTAATCGAACAATTACCACTTTATCAGGGGTTACTCGAGCACATGCAACATCTGCAATTGGCACCTGAAATTCTGGAAAATAGCCAGTATCGAATTGATAATATTTGCCAACAATTGGAGGAGCTGAATTATGGATAAACGCTTCAAGCCACTGACTCCGATTCAACAGATGCAAAAGAGATTGTCTGTACTTGAAACCGTCAGTAACAATCCTGACTGGCCTTTTCATCAGGTTGCTCGCTTCATTCGTACCGAGTTGCACCTCACACTCAACGATATGGCTAAAATTACCAAGATTGCTCCCCAGACTCTACAGAAAATGGAACAACCTGAAGGCAATCCAACACTCAAGTCTATGCAGAAATTACTGGATGCTTTTGGTTTAAAGTTAGAAATCAGGGCTAAATCCTGATGATAATCTGATGCTTTAATTGATATTTAGGGGAATTTTAGAGAAGAAGAATGACTTAACAACTGAAAATATGCACTCCTCCAATCTGTTTATTGAGTCCTTGCTCCATCGCAGGAATCCCGGTTTAAATTAAACACGGGATTCACTGGAGGCTGATATTTTCTCATCAGTTTTTTAATGAATAAGTTTACTTTTTAAACATCATTATGAAGAAATATCAACACAGAGATATTTCATTTCAAGGTATTCATCCATACCGAATTTAGACCCTTCACGGCCTAACCCTGATTGCTTGACTCCACCAAATGGCGCAACTTCATTAGAGATGGCTCCGGTATTAATTCCCACCATGCCGTATTCTAAGGCTTCGCCTACACGCCACTGACGTGCTGTACTTTGGGTAAATACATACGTGGCCAGACCGAATTCTGTATCGTTCGCCATCTGAATCGCTTCTTCTTCAGTCTTGAAGCGGAATAACGGCGCCAACGGTCCAAAAGTTTCTTCTTTTGCTATACGCATCTGCTGGGTAACTTCAGTCAAAAGCGTAGGTTCGAAGAATGTACCGCCCAGATTTGAACGCTGTCCACCGGTTTTCACCTGTGCACCTTTGCTCAATGCATCGGCAATATGTGACTGCACTTTTTCAATCGCAGCCTCATCAATTAATGGACCCTGAGTAGAGGCTTCATCACGGCCATCACCCACTTTCAGCTTGGCAACGGCAGCCACCAGTTTTTCTACCAGCGCATCATAAATGCCATCTTGTACATAAATCCGGTTCGCACACACACAGGTCTGTCCACTGTTCCGGAATTTACTCGCCATGATGCCCTGTACCGCCTGTTCGAGATTGGCATCATCAAAGACCAGAACTGGCGCATTGCCACCAAGTTCTAAGGAGAGTTTTTTGATGGTCGGCGCACATTGCTGCATCAGGATACGACCGACTTGAGTTGAGCCGGTAAAGCTTAACTTTTTCACGGTTTCGCTTTCACATAAGACCTGACCCACTGCAACCGCATCACCACTAACATGCAGCAATACATCTTGTGGCAAACCTGCGCGCAAGGCCAAAACTTCAAGCGCATAGGCGGTTAAAGGTGTTTGTTCAGCCGGTTTAACCAGCATGGAACAGCCAGCAGCCAGAGCTGGCGCGGCTTTACGGGTAATCATCGCCGCCGGGAAATTCCATGGCGTGATCGCAGCTGTTACCCCAATCGCCTGTTTGATAACCAATAAACGTTGATGGGCAAGCGTTGGTGTCAACACGTCACCATCAATACGGCGCGCCTGCTCGGCAAACCAGCGGATAAAGGAAGCGGCATAACCAATTTCACCACGCGCCTCAGCCAGTGGCTTGCCCTGTTCAGCAGTCAGGATCTGAGCCAAGGACTCTTTATTTTCCTGCATCAGATCGAACCAGGCCCAAAGCACATCCGCACGTTCAAGAGCTGTCTTGGCTTTCCAGGCTTTCTGGGCTTGCTGAGAACGAACAATCAGCTGTTCTACAGACGCCCGGTCATGGGATTTTACCCAGGCCAAAGTGGCTTGGGTTGCTGCATCGTTGACTTCAATATATTCACCCGTGGCAGGCTGATCGAAGCTGATATCAGGATGCTGTAATAAATCTCTATATTGCGCTTGAAGCATGATCATTACTCTTTCATTAGGCTGCGACAGACAGTGCAAACCCTTGTTTCAAGATAGCCAATCCCGCACGGAACTGTTCTGCCGGAATTGTGAGCGGGTATAGGAAACGGATTACATTACCATAACGACCGCAGGTCAGGATTAACAGACCATTTTGCATGGCATGGTTTTGTACAGCTTTTGCCTGTTCCGCGGTTTCAAGCTCAACTGCCACCATTGAACCCAGTGCGCGAATATCTTTGACCATGCTAGATGACATTTTCAGTTCATGTAAAACATCAACCAGTTCTGCGCCTAGATCATTCGCTCTTTCACAAAGCCCTTCTTCTTCAATGATATCCAGTACCGCATGGGCAGCCGCAACAGCAACCGGGTTACCGGCATAAGTACCGCCCAATCCACCCGGATTTGGTGCATCCATCACTTCAGCACGACCCACAACGCCTGAAATCGGGAAACCGCCGCCCAGACTCTTTGCCATCGTAATCAGATCTGGCTTGGTCTCATAATAATCCATCGCAAACAGTTTACCTGTACGCGCAAAACCAGACTGTACTTCATCAGCAATCAGTAAAATGCCGTTTTGATCGCATAGCACACGCAAGCGTTTCAGGAATTCTGCTGGCACCACATTAAAACCGCCTTCACCTTGTACCGGTTCAAGCACAATTGCTGCTACGTCATGCGCAGCAATATCTTCTGCGAAAATATCTTCGATGCTTTGCATTGCATCATCAACACTAATGCCTTTGGATTCCACCGGATAACGGGCATGGAAAACACCACCAGGCATCACCCCAAAGTCGCGTTTATAAGGTGCAGTTTTACCGGTCATGGCCATCGTCATGAATGAACGGCCATGAAAACCATTACCAAAAGTCACAATGCCATGACGGCCAGTATGGGCACGGGCAATTTTAACTGCATTTTCGACAGCTTCAGCACCAGTCGAAAAGAATGAGGTTTTTGCAGCACCTTGGATGGGAGCGCGTGCATTGATACGTTCTGCCAGAGCAACGTAACTCTCGTATGGTACAACCTGATAAGCCGTATGGGTAAATTTGGTTAATTGTTCAGTGACCGCAGCAATAATTTTAGGGTGACGATGGCCAGTATTCAGTACGGCGATCCCGCCTGCAAAGTCGATATATTGATTGCCTTCTGCATCCCAAATGGTCGAGTTTTCTGCTTTCTCTGCGTACCATTGACACATGACCCCAACACCACGTGGTGTTGCCTGCTGTTTACGTGCATTCAGTGCTGAGTGTTTACTGTCCATTTTGTATCCTCATTCTTGATTCATACGTTGTAAATTTTGCTATCCGGATCTTGGGATAGAAATTTGCCAAAGACTGGCTGATATGGTTCATTTTGCGCTTTTATACGTATGAGACGAGAGCCACTTTGCAGCAGATGGAAGGAGCCAATTGGTCTATTTAAAACGAGTAAAATAGTCAAAATATAAAATTATTTTATTTATAAACAGTTATTTATATTTTTAATAAAAATTGGCTCCTTTTTAAATAAAGAAGCCAATTTAAAAATCCATTGCAAAAATTTAGGATAGGTCATCATGGATTAAATCCAGTCGGTTTAATCAATTAATCCATGTTGCAAAAACTTCGCTTAACCCGGATAGATGCCGCGTTCCTGACGCGCCATTAAAATCCGCTCACAGGCCAGAATATAAGCGGCTGTACACAAAGAACATCCGGCCTGGACTGATTTTTGCCATACATCCTGTACCGCATTTTTCATGCTGGCATCCATACGCTGATTAATCTCTTCCTCGGTCCAGAAATAACTGGCCAAATCCTGAACCCATTCAAAATAGCTGACCGTCACGCCACCTGCATTACAGATCACGTCTGGCACCACGGTAATATGACGCTCACTCAGAATTTCATCCGCTTCAGTCAAAGTGGGACCATTGGCACCTTCCAGAATCATTTTGGTCTGAATATTTTGCGCGACCTGAGTATTAATCACACCTTCCAGCGCTGCCGGAATAAAGACTTCGGCGGGAATGGTCCAGAAAGCTGATGCAGAAATTTCATCGCTGGCAGAAAATCCCTGAATTTTATGGTGGGTATTTGAGTATTCAAGCAGCTTTTTAATATCAATCCCCTGTTCCTGATACAGGGTGGCGGAATGGTCCTGAACACAGATCACTTTGCTGCCATTTTCCTGGAAAAGCAGCGCAGCTTCACTCCCGACATTACCGAAACCCTGTACACAGACCCGGGCATTTTTTAAATCCAGACCAATTTGCTGGGCAACTTCACGCCCGCTAATAAACACACCACGACCTGTGGCTTTACTGCGGCCCAAGGAGCCACCCAGATGCACCGGTTTTCCTGTAACCACACCAGTAATCGTAGAACCCGCATTCATAGAAAACGTGTCCATCATCCAGGCCATGATTTGTGGATTAGTTCCAACATCCGGCGCAGGAATATCTTTTTGCGGCCCAATAATTAAATTGATTTCTGCTGTATAGCGTCGGGTCAAGCGTTCCAGTTCGCGCTTGGAAAGCTGGCTCGGATCAACCCGCACACCGCCTTTGGCACCACCAAAAGGTAAATTTAGAGCAGCACATTTGATCGTCATCCAGGCCGACAGAGCCATCACCTCATCTAAATTGACATCTGGATGAAAACGCACGCCGCCTTTGCCTGGACCGCGAGTTAAATTGTGCTGAACACGATAGCCTTCAAAATGCTGAACCGTACCATCATCCATGATGACCGGAACATCGACAATCAAACTGCGCTTTGGGCGTCGCAGCATATCCAGTCTTTCACTCAGTTCACCCAGATAAGGCGCTACTTTATCCAGTTGCTTAAGATAATTGTTCCAGGCCGTTGTACCCTGATCGGTGTAGGTCAATCCTTTCATCATCATGTTCATTCTATGATCCTTTTGTTATATGCAGTCGCATGTCCTGGCGGCTGCAACACATCTCTATTCGCCTGTTATGGCAATCATTGCTTGATTCAGGTCTCAGTTCAGCAAGCTCCTAACAAAATCAGTGTCTGGATTTTTCGCTTTAGTTTTAATCGGTATCTGTGTATATTGCCTGCCCGCCTGTATGCTCGCATTCAAGCCGCAGGTACATGATCAAAACGCATACAAGACACTTTACAATGACTGCCTGATCAGACTATTTTGCACCTAGCAATACCGCTCTCACGAGAGCCATTTCAAATTTGTAGGAGAGAGCCAATTGCGTAGCTTGCTTGGAGATTATTTACTGCAGCGATTGCAGCAAGATGTCACAGGAACATTACAGATGCGACTGTTCCGCTGCTTGCGTAACGCGATTATTGATAGCGTATTGGCTCCCAAAACCCGCTTGCCTGCATCACGTGATCTGGCTAAAGAGATTCAGGTATCGCGTAATACGGTGTTAAATGCCTATGAACAATTACAGGCACAGGGTTATGTTGATGCCCGTACCGGTCAAGGTACCTGGGTAGTAGAGAAATTACCCGAATCCTTTTTGGTGAAGGCAGAACAGAATTCTCCTGCCGTTGCAGAAAAAAAAGCACAGCAAAATTATAATCTGTCGCAACGCGGTTCTTACTTGCTCGGCTATTCCGCGGCTTCGCCTTATCAATGGGGAGCCTTTGTACCGGGCGCACCCGATGTAACCGAATTTCCGCATCATATTTTCAGCAAAATCCAAACGCGTTTGAGCCGTGAACCTCAAGTTAACAACCTGATTTACAGCAATGCCGGTGGCTCCTTAGAACTGCGTCAGGAGCTGGCAGAATATCTGAAAATTGCCCGTTCAGTGCAGTGCGATGCTGATCAGATCATTATTACCGAAGGCACCCATCAGGCAATTGATTTGGTCTCGCGTACTTTAAGCGACATAGGCGATGAGGTCTGGATCGAAGATCCAGCCTATTGGGGCGCGCGTAATATTTTACGAATTAATGGCGTCAATCTACGTTCCTTACCGGTGGATCAGGAAGGGATTATTCCCGATCTGCATCCCAAGAAACCACCTAAACTGATTTTTGTGACGCCGTCGCATCAGTATCCTTTGGGCTCACATTTAAGTTTAGAACGGCGCAAACAGTTAATTGCACTGGCACGCCAGCACAATAGCTGGATTGTTGAAGATGATTATGACAGCGAGTTCAGGTTCTCGGGCCAGCCCTATCCTTCTTTACAAGGTTTAGAGCCGGATTCTCCGGTGATTTATATGGGGACGTTCAGTAAGACGATTTATCCGGCCCTGCGTATTGGCTATTTAGTGGTACCAAAACAGCTCTTTTCTTCATTGCGAATTGTAGCTTCGGAACTTTATCGTGGTGGTCACTTAATCGATCAGCAAACACTGGCTGAATTTATCCGTGAAGGACATTATGAAGCGCATATCCGACGGATGCGTTTATTGTATGGCAAACGCCACGCTTTTTTAATTGACCTGATTCGCCGACATTTAGGTGAAGATTTTCTGCATGAATACAATACCGCCGCCGGTTTGCATCTGATTTTAAAATTGCCCAGCAGCAGTGATGATGTCTTGATTGCATCCAAAGCGCTTGAACTGGGAATCAAGGTCAGAGCCTTATCGCAATACTATACCAAACATTATTCCACCCGGCAGAAAGGATTATTACTGGGCTTTGCCTGTGTGAGTGAACAGGAAATTCTGGTGGCTTTCGGGATATTGTTAAAGTGCTTGCGCGAGCATGGGATCCGCACTTTAACTTAGTAAAAACTCAGGGATCAATACAATTATATTTTTAAAATCAAAAAGCTTTTAATTTATTTTTAAAGGGAACGTAAACCTGCTTTTAGCCTGATATTTTAGGTAAGCTTTATTTTTCTGTAAATATTGCCTGCTTATATTTTTTATCTCTTAAGCCAATTGGCTCCTTTGAATTGCTCAAAAATGGCTCTCGTCACTTTACAACAAAAAAGAGAAATTAACCGCATACATGAACAGCATGTAACCGTACTTTAATCAAAGTGTGATCCTGTCTATAGGGCTACAAGGATTCATTTTATTAAGATTAACTTAATATTGGTCAAGCACTGATGAATTCGGTTACAGTTTCAAAGGATAAGATAGCGTAAGCCAAATAAGGAATTTTATTGCCGCTACGCTATTGATATTAAGGGAAATTATATGGCAGAACATCAACATTTCTCCAATTCCGAATCATCAAACGGCTTAAAAAACGGACTTAAATCACGCCATCTCACCATGATTTCAATTGCCGGTGTCATTGGTGGAGCACTCTTTGTCGGCTCCGGTAATGTCATCTATTCTGCAGGACCGGCTGCACTCATTGCCTATACTCTAGGTGGAATATTAGTTTTACTCATCATGCGTATGCTGGGAGAAATGGCGGTACTGAATCCCGACAGTGGTTCATTTTCAACCTATGCGGATCGTGGAATCGGGCGCTGGGCTGGATTTTCTATCGGCTGGTTATACTGGTCTTTCTGGACGTTGCTCATGGGCTGGGAAGCCTTTGTTGCCGGGAAAATCCTAAATAGCTGGTTTCCATTTATCCCGATCTGGGGCTATATGCTTCTGGTCACTGTAGCACTGGTCTGGATTAATCTCCGTGACGTAAAAAACTTTGATGAATTCGAGTTCTGGTTTGCCCTGATCAAAGTTATTGCCATTGTACTGTTTCTGGTGTTTGGTAGTTTGGCCGTGATGCACCTGTGGCCTTGGGGCGATGCCTCTATGCTCGGTGGTACAACTCATCTAACCGCTCAAGGCTTTATGCCTAATGGGTTTTCATCGGTGATCACGGCCTTATTGGGTGTAATGTTTGCTTATATGGGAGCAGAGATTGTCACCGTAGCAGCAGCTGAAACCAAAGATCCAGCCAAGGAAATTCGTAAGGCCGCTAATTCAATTGTATGGCGTATCATTTTATTCTATGTCGGTTCAATGTTGATTACGGTTTGCCTGATTCCACACAATAATCCTTTATTGAAAGATCCGACCTGAGGTACGTATAGCGTAGCGCTTACTGCACTCGGTATTCCCGAAGCACGCCATATTGTTAATTTTGTCGTGCTCACCTCGGTATGTAGCTGCTTTAACTCCGCACTTTATACCTGTTCACGCATGGTCTATTCCCTCTCGAAACGTGGAGATGCACCAAAGAGTTTCGGTTTAACCAATCGCAATAACAGCCCATGGGTAGGTGTCATCTTTTCAAGCCTGTTTTCTTTCGTGGCGATTTATCTGACTGCCACCGAAAGTATGAATATTTATGATGTCTTGATGTTAGCGACTGGTACCGTATCTTTATATGTCTATCTTGCTATTGCCATTTCTCAGCTTAAGTTACGTAAAAAACTGGAAGCTGAAGGACAAAATATTCCATTCAAGATGTGGTTATTCCCATGGCTCACTTATCTGGTCATTATCTTTATTGTCGGCGCTTTAATTACCATGATTATTGAAGGAACCTATTTTAAAGAAGTGGTTTATACCAGTGTGCTTGCATTATTTATTGTGGGCTTAGGCATCTGTGCACAAAAGTTTAACTGGGGTAAAGCCTCAGCCAAAAAGGAAAAGGCAGCACAGGCCAGAATTAATTTAAGTGATAATCTTTAATTTATTTCTATAGAAATTTTTTAAACACATCAGAATGAATAAATAAATGGAGAGTTAAAAAACTCTCCATTTATTTTATATACAAGCCCAGTAAAAAAGGCCTATGTATGTCTAGATTTTAAATCTCCGTTGATACCTCACCTTTCCTAATCAAATTTCACCTTTCAAGACCACCTCAGCTATCAAAGTGTAGCCAGAAGCTGTTTCATCAGCTTTTTCTGTTCTGGTTGCTCAACCTGATCCGTTTCAACGAATAATTGATAAATCTCGAATACATTCTGTTATGAAATGTTGAGTCCAGCCTCATTTTGCCTAAAAGCTTCTAATATATTTTTTCTTATATGGCCACAATCATTGGAATTGGAAAAGATATGAATCATTATCCTGAAACCCCAGCTTCAACTGAAACACAAGACCATCAACCGGGTGTGCAAACCAAAATGGACCCTGCACCGGAAATTATTAAACCGCATTATAAAGGCAGTGAAAAATTAAAAGGCAAAGTTGCCTTGATTACTGGTGGTGATAGCGGAATTGGCCGTTCTGTATCGGTCTTATTTGCTCGCGAAGGTGCCGATATTGCCATTTGCTATTTGGATGAAGATCAGGATGCACGGGACACCAAAAAAATGGTGGAAGATGAAGGCCGCCGTTGTCTGCTGATTCAATGTGATTTACAGGATCAAGATGAAATCAAGAAAATGGTGGAGCAGACCCTTCAGGAATTTAAAACGATTAATATTCTGGTCAATAATGCCGGGGTTCAATACCCGAAAGAAAGTATTACCGATATCTCGCCCGAGCAATTACTTAAAACATTTAATGTTAATATTCTGTCGATGTTCCACCTGACTCAGGCGGTGATTCCGCATATGCAAGCAGGTGACAGCATTATCAATACCACCAGTATTACCAGTTATCACGGACATGATCAGCTGATTGACTATGCCAGCACGAAAGGTGCCATCACTACATTTACCCGAAGCCTTTCCACCAATTTATTGAAAAATAAAACCGGCATTCGTGTCAATGGTGTCGCGCCAGGGCCAATCTGGACACCATTAATTCCGAGCAGTTTTGATGAAGAACAGCTTAAAGATTTTGGTAAAAGTACCCCAATGGGCCGCATGGGCCAGCCAAGTGAAGTAGCACCGGCGTATTTATTTCTGGCCAGTGAAGAAGCCAGCTATATTTCAGGTCAGGTGATTCATGTGAATGGCGGCAGTATTATTAACGGCTAATCTGGCACAGAAGATAGCAGTTCTAGCTGACCGTTATCTTCATCTATTTAATCTTTGGATTTTCATATTTAAAAAAAATTGTTTTTATAAAATGTTTCCAACAAATACTTACCCTCGCAAAAGTAAGCTCTTGTTATAGTAATTTCAGCCAAACCTGATGAGGATATTAAGATGCCTAGAGGTGAAAAATCAGCCTATACCGATAAACAGAAACGGCAGGCCCAACATATTGAAGAAAGCGAAAAAGAACGTGGTCGTTCTGAGGAAGAAGCCGAACGTATTGCCTGGTCGACGGTCAATAAACAAGACGGTGGCGGCAAGAAAAAGAAAACGTCCCCCTAAATAGAATTCATGTCGATGAAAGTATGGGACAGATACAAAGACCCTCTATAATTAAATTATAGAGGGTCTTTTACCATCAGCTTTAAGTAATATTTTCGATACGCTGCTGAGTCCATGCTGGCCAGAGCTTTTCCAGTGTTTGTTCAAATTCTGCATTCTCGGTTCGCCACTGCGGATTTTTGTCTTTATCAATAATCAGCGCACGAACCCCTTCAATAAAGTCGCCCTGCTCTAACCAGACATCCTGCAAGTCCCGTTCCAGTTGCATACATTTTTCTAGCGACAAATTCTGTCCGGCTTGCTGTAACTTCAGGCTGGTTTGCTTGGCCATAACCGGACGTTGCTGCAAAATTGCCAGCATTTTACTAGCCCATTCCTGATCGGTTGAATTACTTGTATGAGCAAGACTCTGTTCAATCTCCTTGAGGTTTGGATAGCCAAAATGCTGATTAATCAGATCTGCACGTTTTTGCAGCTCGCTTTCTACCGGATGCGTAATATAGCCACTAATGATTTTCTGGATTTCAATCGAATTTAACACAGGCGCAGTAATCAACGCTGCTTCCAATTCAGCAAAACGCTCACTCGGCACATGATAATCCACCAGATCGAGATACAAGGCATCACTGCTGCTGATCTGTTCACCAGTCAGCGCCATATATACGCCGACGTCATCCAGTCGGGATAGAAAATAGGTCGCTCCGACATCAGGGAAAAAGCCAATCGCGGTTTCTGGCATGGCAAAACGTGATTTTTCACTCGTAACTTTGATATGACAGGCTTGAGCCAGTCCAAAACCTCCACCCAGTACATAGCCATCCATCATCACGATCACGGTCTTTGGAAAATTACGCAAGGTGCTCAGCATCTTATATTCAGTGGCAAAAAAATCCTGATATTGGGTATTGCCGGCCTGATAGCTGTCATACAGATAGCGGATATCTCCTCCGGCACAGAACGCCTTGGGACTGTTGGAATTGATCAGAACCGCTTGTACCTGTGGTTCATGCAGCCACTGATCGAGTTGCGCCTGAATGCCCTGAATCATCGCCAGGGTTAAGGCATTTAAATGGCTGGTGCGGTCCAGGCTGATAATGCCCAGCCCCCCTGCGACCCGAATCGCTAAATTATTTTCATCACTCATTCTTTTTGTTCCTATTATGAATTTCTTATTGATGGGTAAATTTGGCTGGGCGTTTTTCCACAAAGGCCTGCATGCCTTCCTTTTGATCGGAACCTGCAAAAATGGAATGGAATACCCGGCGTTCAAAGCGCAGGCCTTCAGCCAGGCTCACTTCAAAGGCCCGATTAATTGATTCTTTAATCATCATCACGGCAGTAAGCGACTTTTCAGCAATTTTCTCGGCAGCTTGCAGGGTTTGTTCCAGCAATTCTTCCTTGGCAAAAACCCGAGCGACCAAACCACTTTGTTCCGCTTCCTGCGCCCCCATCTGCCGTGCAGTCAGGCACATTTCCATGGCTTTGGCCTTACCAATCGCCAAGGTTAAACGCTGGGTCCCGCCAATGCCGGGCAACACGCCTAAGGTAACTTCAGGCAAACCAAATTTTGCATTATCAGCGCAGTAAATAAAGTCGCACATCAATGCCAGCTCGCAACCACCACCCAAGGCATAGCCGCTCACTGCGGCAATTAAAGGTTTACGGCGCTGCGCAATCCGGTCGGCCAGACTAAAAAAATCGTCCAGATAAATTTGCGGAAAATTCAGATCTGCCATTTCTTTAATATCGGCACCAGCAGCAAAAGCTTTTTCCGAACCGGTAATCACGATACAACCAATTTCGGGGTCTTTTTCCAGCTGATCAAGAGCCTGATTGACCTCGACAATCAGCTGGTTATTCAGTGCATTTAACGCCTGAGGACGGTTTAAGGTAATCAGTCCAACACCGTTACGTTGTTCGAGTAAAATGGTTTGCCATTGCATGATGAAAATCCTTTTTAATTCCTTATAAACTGCGTGCAATCACCAGACGCTGAATATCGCTGGTGCCTTCATAGATCTGACAAATCCGCGCATCCCGATAGATACGTTCAATCGGAAAATCTTTCAGATAGCCATAGCCACCAAAAATTTGTAGCGCCTTGGAACACACGCGTTCGGCCATTTCCGAAGCAAATAGTTTGGCCATGGAGGCTTCAGTCAAACAGCTTTCGCCAGCTTCCTTTTTACGTGCAGCAAAATGAACCAGTTGGCGTGCTGCTTCAATTTCAGTCGCCATACTGGCCAGCCTGAACGAAATCGCCTGCTGTTCAAAAATCGGTTTGCCAAAAGCCACGCGATCATGCGCATAGGCCGTTGCTTCTTCTAAAGCGGCACGCGCCAAACCAACGGCTTGTGCGGCAATACCGATCCGCCCGCCTTCCAGATTGGCCAAGGCAATTTTTAAACCTTCGCCTTCGGCACCGAGTCTTAAACTTTCATGAATGCGGACATCGGTTAAGGCAATCTGACAGGTATCCGAAGCATGCAGGCCGAGTTTTTCTTCCACCCGAATCACTTCATAGCCAGGTGTGTCGCGCGGCACTAAAAATGCACTCATGCCTTTTTTGCCCGCGCCTGGATCAGTCACGGCAAACACAATAATCATCCCGGCATTGTGGCCAGAAGTAATAAACTGTTTGGCGCCATTGATGATGTAATGATCGCCGTCCTTGACCGCCCGGGTTTTAATCGCGGCAGCATCCGATCCGGTATGTGGTTCGGTTAAGGCAAAGGCACCAATCATTTCACCTTGGGCCAAAGGCTTTAGAAATTGCTGCTTTTGCTGTTCCGTGCCGAACTTGAAAATCGGCACACAACCCACCGAGTTATGTACGCTCATAATCGCGGATGTTGCACCATCGGCCGCAGCGACTTCTTCCAAGGCCAGAACATAAGCCAGCGTACCTGTGCCCGAGCCGCCCCATTCTTCCGGAATCAGCATGCCTAAAAAACCCAGCTCTCCCATTTGGGCCAAGGCATCTTTTGGAAAGATGCCTTTTTGATCCCACTCGCTGGCAAAGGGTTTAATCTGTTCCTGGGCGAAGCTTTTGGCCATATCCTGAATCAGGTGTTGTTCTTCCGTTAATTGCATCGATGCTTCCTTCAATCTCTTTATTTAATCTTCTTATTCAATCTGTTGGCTTTATGAGCTTATGCAGTTTTGGATTGCTGCTTGTTGATTTCCTGATTGCGCAGTAAAAAGCGTTGAATTTTACCGCTTGGGGTTTTCGGCAATTCGGTCACAAATTCAATCAGACGCGGATAGGCATGCGCAGATAAACGCTTTTTCACAAATTGACCCAGCTCTTCCTGCAGCTCGGCAGTTGCAGGAGAATGACCAGCCAGAATCACAAAGGCTTTAATGATTTCGGTCCGCTCGGGATCCGGTACGCCAATCACCGCCGCTTCAATCACGGCATCGTGTTCCAGCAAGGCACTTTCCACATCAAACGGCCCCACCCGATAGCCCGAGGTAGTAATGACATCATCACTACGTCCCACAAAACTCATACTGCCATCGGCATGAATTTCCGCGGTATCTCCGGTTAAGTAGTAATGGCCGACAAAAGGCGATTTGCGGCTTTCTTCATAGCCCGAAAACCACATCATTGGGGATTGGCTGATATCCACCGCCAGAATGCCTGGAACGTCCGCAGGGAGCTCATGACCCTGTTCATCGACAACGGCAATCCGGTAACCCGGGCTGGCAAAACCTGCTGAACCTGAACGCACCGGATGCTCCAGCGCATGATGGTTACACACCACCATACCGACTTCGGTCTGGCCATAATGGTCATAAATCGGCACATCTAGCACCTCTTTAAACCAGCGGATCACTTCCGGATTTAACGGTTCTCCCGCACTGCTGACAACACGTAACTTACCGCGTAGTTTTGCCATTTGAGCAGGATCGGCCGCCATCATCATGCGGTAAGCGGTTGGTGCACCGGCCAGATTGGTAATGCCATATTCCTTAACAATTTCGCAGACACTTTCGGCATTAAAACCGCCTTCATAAAACAAGGTCGAGTGTCCAAGCATTAAGGGACCAGTAATCGCGTAATACAATCCGTAGGCCCAGCCGGGATCGGCAATATTCCAGAATGCATCTTCAGGAGTCAGACCAATGGCATTTTGCATATAGCTTGCAAAAGCAATCAGCGCTTTCAACGGGACTTTAAGTGGTTTCGCCGGTCCAGTGGTGCCCGAGGTAAACATCAATAAAAATGGATCATCAACATTCAGGATCTCCAGCTCACAAGCTTCAGCCTGACGGTTTAATACCGTCCAGAAGCTGAGGTCGTGCGGATAGCGCTCTGCCTCAGTTTCGGCATGTACCGTCACAATCGGTGGACAGTTGCTGATCTCGGATAATTTGTCCCGATTCGCTAGATCAGTCACCACCAGCTTGCTTTGCGCCAGCTGAATACGATGCTCGATGGCTTTAGGCCCAAAGGCCGTAAATAACGGTTGATAGACCGCACCAATCCGCCAGGTTGCCAAAATAGTAATGATCAACTCGGGAGTACGTGGTAATAATCCGGAAACGCGGTCGCCTTTACCAATGCCTTGAGACTTTAAAAAGTTGGCAAACTGGCTGGAATATTTTTTGAGCTCGGCAAAGCTATATTGTTCTTTTCTGCCATCTTTACCATGCCAGTATAGGGCAATGGCATCGGAATCGGCATGACGGTCACAGCATTCATAACAGGCATTTACTGCCTGCATGGAACCGGAGAGATACTGGCTTGCAACCGTATTTAAATCAAAGTCTTGAACCGTTGTTTGATAATCTAACATGTTAAACCTCAGCCTGAATTTATCGTTATTACTGACAAGGTGTAATTATTGAAGCGAATCCTTGCTCCATCTGAATCTTTTAAGTTTTAAGCATTTGGCGTGGTGTATTGATGCATGATGCTGGAGAAGTCCAGATGGGCATCTCCTTCCTGACAGAGCTGTTGATAGAGTTTTTGTACCATGCTGCCGAGTACAACCGGCTGATCCACCTGTTGCGCTGCATCGACCGCCAGCCCCAAATCTTTGAGCATCAGTTGTGCGGCAAAACCGTCGGTATAACCCCGCGATGACGGCGCATTGGCACAGATATCTGGCCATGGATTATAAATTTCAGAACTCCAGCAACGTCCAGTGGAACTGTTAATCACGCCAGCCAAGGCCTGTGGATCAATGCCCAGTTTGGCTCCGAGTGCCATCCCTTCAGCCACCGCAGTCATGGAAATTCCCAGAATCAGGTTATTACAGATTTTTGCCACCTGTCCTGTTCCCATCGCACCACAATGCACCAGATTTTTACCCATACAGCCGAGAACCGGTTTGACGGCCTCAAAAGTGGCATCATCTGCACCGACCATAAAGGTCAAGGTCCCGTCTTTGGCACCCAAAGTACCGCCGGATACCGGTGCATCACAGACGCGAATCTGCTTGACCTGAGCTGCTACAGCAACTTCCTGAATGGTTTGCGGATCAATGGTGCTGCTGTCGATACACAAACTGCCCGATTGAAGTACCTTCAGAATACCGTGTTCACCTAAATAGACTTCACGCACATGCTTGGCTGCGGGCAACATGCTGACCACGATCTCCGCCTGCTTCGCGGCAGCTTGTGGACTGTCGCAGACGATACCGCCCGCTTCTGCAAAATGCTGTAAAGCCACTGCGCTTAAGTCATAACCAAAAACCTGATGACCGGACTTGAGTAAGTTTTGCGCCATGGAGCCGCCCATGTTGCCTAAACCAATAAATGCAATCTTCATGCTGATGCTCCTTAACGCAGACTGATCGTGGTATTGACACCGGTGGTTTCCTGGTCATCTTCAAACCAGCGGCTGGTAATGGTTTTGGTCTGGGTATAGAACTGCACCGCCTGTTTGCCATAAGGACCTAGATCACCCAGTTTTGAACCGCGTGAACCGGTAAAACTGAAGAAAGGCACAGGTACAGGAATTGGAATGTTAATGCCCACCTGACCGATATCAATCTGGTTCTGGAAGGTACGTGCCGTATTGCCATTTTGGGTAAACAGTCCAACGCCATTACCAAATGGATTGGCATTAATCAGCTCAATGGCTTGCTCTAAAGTATCGACATGCATGATCGCCAGTACCGGGCCAAACACTTCTTCCTTGTAAATGCGCATCTCGGTCGTGACCTGGTTAAAAATCGTTGGACCGACAAAATTACCCTGCTCATAACCCGGAACCTGTACATTACGGCCATCTAGCAACAGTTCTGCGCCCTGTTCAACACCACTGTTAATCAAATCGATTACACGAGCTTTGGCACGGGTTGAAATCACCGGTCCCACATCGGTATTCGGTTCATGTCCGGCATTCACCTTTAAGGTTTTGGTTTTATTGACCAGTTCATCGACCCAGTGCTTGGTCTCACCGACCATTACCGCCACGGAAAGTGCCATACAACGTTGACCTGCTGCGCCAAAAGCTGCACCGACCAAGGCATTTAAGGTCTGTTCTTTATTCGCATCTGGCATCACCACCACATGGTTTTTGGCGCCCATCATCGACTGCACACGCTTGCCGTGTTGGCCTGCAAGGTTATAGACATGCGTGCCGACTGCAGTCGAACCGACAAAAGAAATCGCCTTGATATCGCGATGGGTACACAGTAGATCGACCACTTCTTTGCCGCCATGTACCACATTCAGTACGCCTGCCGGCACACCTGCCTGAATCGCTAACTCAACCAGCATCATGGTCGATAGTGGATCCTGTTCAGAAGGCTTTAAGACAAAGGTATTGCCGCAGACAATCGCCATCGGGAACATCCACAGTGGAATCATCGCCGGGAAGTTAAACGGTGTAATTCCTGCACAGACACCTAGTGGTTGCTGCAAGGTATAGGTATCGACACCACGTGCCACCCCTTCAATATACTCGCCCATTTGTAGGGAACCGATCGAACAGGCATGTTCCACCACTTCCAGACCACGCTGGATATCACCTTCGGCATCAGCTAGGGTTTTGCCTTGTTCTGCCGTTAAGACTTGGGCAATACTTTTTAAATTGGTACGAATCAGATCCTGCAGTTTCAGCATGATTCGCATACGGGCCTGAATTGGAGTCTGGCGCCAGCTGGCAAAGGCATTTTGCGCAGCCGCAATCGCAGCATTGACTTCTTCAGCAGTGGCAAAAGGCACCTGACCCAAGACTTCCTGAGTGGCAGGACTGATAATATCTTGCCAATGGCTGGTTTTTGATTCGACAAATTCACCATTAATGAGGAGTTTTGCGGTGGTGAATCCGGTACTTTGCTGTGGATGAGAAATGGCGTTCATGGTCGCTCCGTGCTGGTTTGTTATTGTCGTTGTATCTGCCTTTACTGGCTTTTATTTAACGTATAATTTTTACGCTGTTTCAGCAGACTAACAAAGAACACTTTGACCACCAATAGAAATTGGTGCACGATGGTTGTGCAAATATGCACAGGAATTTAACAGGATGTTAAATAAAAAATGAAAGTAGATTGGGATCATTTACGCTTTTTTTTAGTTTTGGCGCGTGCTAAAACACTCACCAACGCAGCACGCTTAATCGGGGTTGAACATAGCACCGTAGCGCGGCGGATTCAGGCCCTGGAAAGTACTTTAGGTACGCAACTGTTTAAGCGCGAAGCCACCGGTTATGAACTAACCTCGGAAGGTCTGGCACTGGTGCCGCGTGTGGAACAGATGGAACAGTCCTTTATCCAGATTGACAAGCGCCATGATCCCTTGCAAGGTCGGGTCCGGATTGGTGCACCAGAAGGCTTTGGAACTGCATTTTTAGCGCGGTTACTGGCTGAGTTTTCCCAGCATTATCCTTCCTTAACCATCGATTTAATTCCGGTTCCGAAGACCATTAAATTGTCACATCGTGAAGCCGATATTGTGATCGCGATTGACCGGCCCAAATCGGGTCCCTATATCATTACTCGTTTGTCTAATTACTGTTTAAAGCTATATGGCAGCCAGCATTATTTACAACAAAATCCGGAAATTAAAAAACTGGAAGACCTCCAGCAGCACCGTTTTGTTGACTATATTGATGATCTGGTCTATAGCACTGCACTCTATTCGCTAGAGCGTCTTCCCTTGCAGGTTAGTGCCTGTTTTCGCAGTAACAGTATTCTGGCGCAGGAGATTGCGGTTCGTGCAGGAGCCGGACTGGCCATTTTGCCGAAATTTCTGGTCAATGATAAAAGCGAACTCAAAGAGGTTTTGGGCGATCAGGTCAGTTTTACCCATACTTTTTGGATGCTAACACTGGTCGATCTGCAACATGAACCAAAAATAAAACTGGTCTGGGATTTCCTGCGCAAGCAGGCTGATCTTCAGCAAGACCTGTTAATGGGCAGATGAATATCAAATACAACTGTGCTGTATCTAGAGTCACCTCTTTAAGTTAAATCAACCGAATTAACAACGTATCGATACAGCAAATGAACGTATCACAACATTCCTGACGCTCATGACTTGTTAAATTAACAGTCGATCATTCGCGATGTTTTTTAATGAGCTACAGGAAAATAATATGAAAATCTTGATGGTACTGACTTCACATGACCAGCTGGGCGATACTGGCAAAAAAACCGGCTTCTGGCTGGAAGAACTGGCTGCACCCTATTACACCTTTGTCGATGCAGGCGCAGAGGTAGTTTTGGCTTCTCCTGCAGGTGGTCAGCCACCATTAGATCCAAAAAGTAATGAGCCGGATGCGCAAACCGAAACCACCAAACGCTTTGAAGCAGATGAGGTGGCCATGCAGGCTCTTGCTAATACACATAAGTTGAGTGAGGTCTTAAATCAGGATTTTGATGCCGTGTTCTATCCGGGTGGTCACGGTCCATTATGGGATCTAGCCAAAGACCAGAATTCTATTTCTTTAATTGAGCAGACTTTACAGGCAGATAAACCTGTTGCGCTGGTCTGTCATGCACCGGGTGTACTTCGTGAAGTCAAAGATGCCGAAGGCCGTTCTATTGTAGAAGGCAAGACAGTCACCGGTTTTACTAATACCGAAGAAAACGGCGTAGGCCTAACCGATATTGTGCCATTTTTAGTGGAAGACATGCTGAAAGAAAAAGGCGGGAAATATTCCAAAGCTGAGGATTGGCAGGTGCATGTACAGCAAGATGGTTTACTGATTACCGGGCAAAATCCGGCCTCTTCTGCTGCAACCGCAGAAGCTTTATTAAAATTATTAAAATAGAAGTTAATCTAAAATTCGTATTAATCTTTTAGATCACTTCTTTTTAAATAAGAAAACCCTGAATGATGCAAGATTATTCAGGGTTTAATTTATCTATTTATTCCCAGATTTAGTTCGCTTCAGCCGCTGTGGAGGCAATATGCTGAGCCAGTAACTCTCTGAGTTTAAATTTCTGGATTTTCCCTGATGGGGTCATCGGAATATCCTCCCAGATTTCCAGGCGTTCCGGCAGATACTGCATAGCCAGATTATGGGTTTTCAGGAATTCTACCAGCTCATTAAAACTTAACGGCTTTGTCTGATCTTCAGCTTGATGATTGCACAGGCACGCTCGCCCATTCGCTCATCTGCATAAGCCACTAAAGCTACTGTGGCGATATTCGGATGCTTATAAAGTAGTGATTCAATTTCCGCGACCGGAATATTTTCTCCACCACGAATAATCACATCCTTCTTACGTCCGCAAATCCGAATATAGCCATGCTCGTCCTGATAGGCAATATCGCCAGTATCAAACCCGCCTTCGGCATCCGTATCATTCAAATGTGGACGTTTTAAATAACCGCCAAAATTTGAACAGGTGCGGATCATCAAACGCCCGGATTCATTCACGGCTTTGGTCTGACCTTTTTTATTCACGATCTTGATTTCAACACCAGGTAAAGCGATGCCATCCGTATTGAAAGAGTGTTCATCCTCATCTTCAGGTCGGGTCAGCGTCACTGCACCACATTCGGTCATACCCAGGCTGAAATCACTTTTACTCCTAAAATATCCCGGGCTTTTTGCACCAATGGACCTGGAATGGGCGCACCTGCACACAGGAAAATTTTCAGTGAATCAACCTTGTCATGCTGTTCTGCCACGGTATTGGATAGGTCATTCAGGAATGGGGTCGAGGCCATGGTGAAATTCACCTGATGCTGATGAATCAGATCTACTGCTTTGGCTACATCCCAGCTTGGAAACATGGGACAACTTGCAAGCTGATTTCTTTGATTTTTATGGTCAGGCCTTAAATAAACTGGCCTTTGATGATGTGGTTACCCTGATTCATCTGCTCAATAAAGTAAATGATGGTTTGAAAAGTATTCATCTGCATAAAGAAGCAGATCAGGAATAAACAAATAGAAATTCAGCTTTAATTGAAGAGTATAAAAAAGAGCCTGTATTCAGGCTCTTTTTTTGAAGTTGAAATTATGCTTTTTGTGGATCGTATTGACGGTCTTTGATGAAAATCCCGGACACTGCCCCACATAAGAAATAAGCACCGCCCATAATCAGGAAGCCTAGACCAATTGAACCACCGCTGGCTGCCGCGCCAATAATCGCAGGTGCAAACATGGCGCCAATACGACCTGCATTATAAGCACCCCCTACTGCAGTACCACGAATCGAGGTGGCGAAGCTTTCTGTCATATAAGTGGCATTAATCGCATATGGAATACCATACAGGAATCCAAAGAAAATCAGCAGATAGGCAATGTTATCTGGCGTATTGAATAGCACAATCACGGGCAGGAAAATCGCCGTTCCAATTGCTCCAAACGAAAAGACAGCGCGTCTACCCAGACGGTCTGCGGCAAAGCCCGCTAGAATTTTCCCGAAAATCATCGCCACATAAGTACCAATCATATAGCCGGCCATAGATTTAAAATTCATGTGCAATTCAGATTCCAGATATGCCGGCATCCAGTTATTTACGCCATAGTAGCCAAATTGCAGAAAACCGGCCGTAAAGATCCACAAGATGAACATTCTGCGATTCGCAGGATCCGCGAAAATCTCTTTGACTGTGCTTTTTTTGGCGGGTTGCTGTGCTGTGATTTCAGCTGGGGCATATAGACGCTGCAAACGTGCACGCTGCCAGGATTCTGGCTCAGGAACCAGTTTCTGGATAAAAATCGCCATAACCGAGGGAATAATGGCAATAAAAAATAGGGTTCGCCAGCCATATTCCGGAATGATCCAGCCTGCCAGTACAGTGGCCACAATATAACCGACGGTCCATCCTGCCTGTAAGGTACCTAAAACCGTGGTGCGATATTCAGTTGGAACATATTCAGCCATGAGCGTATTGGCTGCAATATATAAAGAGCCTATGCCGAAAGCAGACAGAAAGCGTAAAACAGCAAATTGTTCAAAGTTCTGTGCAAAGCCTAAGGCTGCGGTCAATATGGAAAATACCAGAATCGAAATGACTACGGTACGTACACGGCCCAGACGGTCACAGGCCCAGCCCCCTATAAAGCCACCAATCGCCATACCTGCTAAGGTAAAACTGCCTAGTGTACCAGCCTGCAGATTACTGAGACCAAACTCTGCTTTCAGGCTATTTAAACTGAAAGACAGCAGCAACATGTCCGCGCCATCTACCAGTAAAGCCAGAAAGGCGAAAATAAAAGCAATTTGCTGGGTTCGTTTGGTCGTAGGTTTAATCTTTTCTAATTCTCTAGCTAAATCCGTCATATTTAAATCTCTGTTTTCCTATCCTTAGGTTTTCATGATCTTTTTATATTTAAAGCTATTCCGCTAATGAATATGCTTTAAGGCTAATCCGTTTTTAATTCACTTGATTGACTCCTTTTTTAATCCTGTCTAGGAGATACCTTTTTCCTTTTTATCAGTTAGCTCTTGTTCCTCGTTCATGCTTATATTTGCATCAGGCTAAATAAAATAAGATGAATATTCAATTATTTTAGATGTTTTATTTTGTTATGCGAAATTTATTATCATAAAGTTGATTGTTCTTTCATTTTCCTATAGCTTTAAAAAGAGGGATAAGAACGATATGTCATTTGAATAGGATCGAACAGGGAGCGTAATAATGGGTGCCTTAACAGGATTTCGTGTACTGGATTTAAGCCGGATTTTGGCTGGGCCCTGGTGTAGCCAGATTCTGGCTGATCTGGGTGCAGAAGTGATCAAGATTGAAAAACCGGATCATGGGGATGATACCCGTATCTGGGGACCACCTTGGCTTAAAAACAATCAGCAGCAAGATACCCATGAATCGGCTTATTACCTGTCAGCCAACCGTGGCAAGCATTCGGTTGCAATCGATTTATCTACACCTGAAGGTCAAAGTATTATCAAAAAGCTTGCTGAACAAAGCGATGTAGTCATTGAAAACTATAAAGCCGGTTCGTTGAAACGATATGGGCTGGATTATGAAAGTCTGAGTCAGCTAAATCCGCGACTGGTATATTGTTCTATTACCGGTTTTGGCCAGAACGGTCCGCGTGCGCAAGAGCCGGGCTATGATTTTATCGTTCAGGGAATGGGCGGCATGATGAGTGTCACTGGCGAACGTGACGATCTGCCCGGTGGTGGCCCGCAAAAAGCAGGTCTGGCCTTTGCCGATTTGACCACCGGCTTATATGCCGCAATTGCCATTCAGGCGGCTTTGTTGTCCCGTGAGAAAACCGGTGAAGGTCAGTATATTGATATGGCGCTGTTAGATACCCAGGTTGCTTCCCTCTCTGTTCTGGCCATGAATTATCTCACCTCAGGCAAAGTCCCCGGTCGCTTCGGAAATGCACATGCCAATATTGTGCCCTATCAGGTGTTTAAAGCCCAGGAAGGTGAATTTATTATCGCCTGTGGTAACGATCTGCAATTCCAAGCTTTGTGTCAGGCCGTTGGTCTGGCTAAGGTGGCAGAAGATCCTCGCTTCTTAAAAAATTCTGGACGTGTTACACATCGTGAAGAATTGACCACAGTTCTACAGGCTCATTTCTATACTAGACCGGCAAAAACCTGGGTGGATTTAATCCATGCGGTTAAAGTGCCGGTAGGAATGATCAATGACCTGAAACAGACTTTGCAAGAAGAACAGGTATTGGCACGCGATATGGTGATTCAGATGCCGCATACTTTACGTGAAGATTACACCTCAATCGGTTCACCGATTAAACTCTCCAAGACACCGGTAGAATATAAAAAGGCACCCCCTTGTCTGGGTGAAGATACCGATGCCATTTTGAGTCAATATTTAAGTTCTGCTGAAATGGAAGAACTGAAAAGCAAAAAAGTTATCCAGCAGCGATAAGCCTGCAAGCAGTAAAAAAGGAATCTTGCGATCATTGCTGTCCCACAATTTTTCACAAGAGGAAGCTCATTTGAGCTTCCTCTTGTTTTATGGGTATTTTATCGGGTGAAAATAAAGCTTTTAAAGTTCTTCTTTCAAACAAATTCACTTGAATTATTC
>NZ_JBWZQN010000057.1:0-24298 GCF_056724605.1 Prolinoborus fasciculus
CATGAGAAAGCCCATATAAATGGGTAATGTACAAGTTGCTGTAGAAGCATGTTTAGTTCGTCTGATCACAGATACGTTATAAACTATTGTAATACTTTTTTGAATCCGTCAATGCGTAAGTCCTATTTTGTTAGAAATAGCTCAACGCGGCATTATCTGTTTATTGCCGAAAAAGACAAGATTGTTGGACATTTCAATAGCCAGGATTTGGACCGCGTACTGAAAGAGAAGGGCAATCATAGCCATTTGATTCAAATTCCGAAACTTGGTCATATTACGATTTTGGGTTCACTCTCCAGTTTGTTTAGCCGTTTTTTCCAGACCAAGGCACAGGTGCTTTGGGCGCTCGAGGATGCATTTAAATCTTAAGACTGATATTTGGTTTAACCAAGCAATAGATAAAAAAGAATCCAGGAGAGATCATCCACTGGATTCTTTTTTAAGCCGTTGAGCTAAATCTTTCGAATGCAGATTTATAGCCAGGTCTTGGTATCATCTGCGACTACTGTACCTTGAGTCACATGCATGATCATGGCATGGGCAATACTGCCTTTAAACGGAATTTCAGGCAGCTGATCGAATTTAAAGAATTGCGCATCGCTAATTTCTTCTTCCTGCAGCTGTAGCTCACCACCAGCATATTCTGCCTTGAAGGCAATCATCAGGTTACTTGGGAAAGGCCAGGGCTGGCTGGCCAGATACTGGATATTTTTGAGATGCAGACCGACTTCTTCCAGCGTTTCACGACGTACTGCATCTTCTAGGGTTTCACCCACTTCAACGAAACCGGCAATCAGGCCATACATCTGACTTTTGGTATTGCGCGCGTTTTTGGCCAGTAAAATCTCGTCTTTGCCTCGGGTAATGACGGTAATAACGCAAGGCTGTACCCGTGGATATTGCCGGTAGTTGCAGGATGGGCAGACCATGGCATATTCAACAGCATGCGCTTCAGTCGCTGTACCGCAATGACTACAGAACTTATGGTTACGACGCCATTCTAAAAGTTGTACTGCGCGGCTGGCCTGTTCGAATTGCTGGGTATTCCAGAACTGTAACAGCTGACGGATGGGAACCAGTTGCAAGCCTGCAGGAATCGGCTCATCGGGAAGAAGATCACGGGCAATCACCTGATCACCCGTGTGGAGTAGCAAATCACTTGCTAAGGCTTCAACCCGTGGAAGTTGAAAGTGTTGATCGACCAGCAGTTGCTGTTGTTGAAAAATATAAGCAAGTGATAATTTGGACATTAGGCAACTATTTTGAGTTTCTCACTACTGTCCAATGCTACCTGAAACATCGCCTGTAATACAGGCTGTTTGTTCTTTAAGTTATCAATCATCATGTCGGCACTGGCCAGGGTGTCTAAAGCACGATGAATTTCTTCCGGACTTAATGCAATCGACAGATCAATACGGTTCTTGATGAATTCTGCAGTGGTGGTGAACGCAGTACGAACATGTTCTGCATTCAGGAACAGCATCGCGCCGCCAATCTCGCAAAACTGTACAGGAACAGGTTCGAGGGCAGTCAAGTCATGATCTTGCAGGTAATTGCTGAGAATCTGGCTAGAAAGCTCGATCAGGGCCTTGGTTTCTGTGAGTAAAGCAGCGTGTGCTTCATCCAGACGGTCCAGAGAAATATTCATGTTGTTGACGCGCAGCTGCAAGCGGCTCGAAGTGTGATGACGTTCCAGTACGCCAATCGAGTTCATGGCAGACAGAATGACATTCATCAACTGCTGGGCAAAGCTGGCATCCTGCATCATCTCCGGCTGGCTCAGTGAAGCGGCCTGACGGGTCAGGTCATGATGGGCTTCATTCAGGTTCAATACCTTGAAGATATTCGCCAGATTATTCAGTTGTGCCTGCAGTTCCTGAGTCTTTTCAGGCGTCATGTTCTGATAGTTGAACTCGATGTCATTACGAATTTGCGCCATTTCCGTGGTCACCAATTCGCTGATGGTATGCATGGTTTCAAAGTCTGGGCCATACAGATGGCGACTGAAGACCTGTAATTGCATATCGGTCAGCAGGTCATCGCCCACATTGAGCTGGCTACGGATAGATTGCGCAGTTTCATCTTCCTGACTGATACATAGGCTGAGCACATTGGCCAGATCAGCCAGCGAAGCCTTGAAGCTGTCTGCCGAGCTAAAATACTGTGCCATGTTGCGCTCAATGCTCACCAAGGTGCGTAGACGTGGCTCATTAATCAGCAGGTGCTCAATATTGTTTAACGCGACATATACCAGATTCCAGTACTGCTTGCTGTCATGTTGTTCTGCAAGTCCGGCCAGATAAGCCCCCACCAGTTTGATGGCTTGCAAATCCAGTTCACTTTCTTCCTGATTGATCAGCTTGTTGAGTGACAGCTTATACAGACGGTGTACATATTGGGATTTTTCCAGACTTGGTGCCTGTGGCAGCGCAAAATCAGGAGTGACGCAATCTAATAGCGATTCTACATGCTGGCCTTCAGTCGTCAGTGGTTTACCCAAAGCCAGTTCCAAGCGGTTCAGGGTATCCAGCAAAAACTGTGGAATTTTTACTTCACGCAAACAGATAAATTCGATATAGCGTTTCAGCATAGTGGTGCCTTCACTCAAGGCGATCACTTCTTGAGTATTGACCTGCGCCGGATTCCCCATAATCTTGCGCATTAATTCTGCTGAATATTGAGCGACTTTTGCCAGACTGGACATGTCGATGAGTGCCAGAACCTGGGCGCATTGTTCGAACTGATTTAATGCATCATCAATACCAAAAGGTAAAGTCTGGTCTTCTACCAAAGTGCTTACTGCTGATTCGACTAACTTGATCGAGTTATCAACCTCATTTTTTATTATCAGTAAAGCTGTTGGATCAAAATGTATAGAGGTTTGGTAAGACATGATCTGCACCTTTCCTGGAGTATTATCTATATATGAGCCCCGCTTTAAACTACGGGGCCTCTTTGTATTTACTATAACTGAAGAACGATAGTTTTAAACCTAAAGTATCCCCGGAAATGTAGATTTTATTTCGCGAAAAGGCAAGCAGTTCTATGTTTTTCTTCGAATTGTTTGACCCAATTCTCATGTTCCTGTAATTCCTGTTCTGACGGAAGAATCACCGGCAATTCAATTTCAACTCTGGCCATCCCTGAGCGGCTGTTCTGGTCTTCAGACTGAGACAGGGCATCGATATCAAAAGACACCTGTCCACCGGTCATGGCCAGATAAACATCGGACAGGATTTCCGCATCGAGCAAGGCACCGTGGAAGGTACGGTCGCGTTGTGGAATCTCGTAACGGCGCACTAAGGCATCCAGCGAGTTTTTCTGCCCTGGATGCTTGGACTTGGCCAGTGCCAGGGTATCGGTGACGTCACAGACCTCGGAGAGCGCTTTAAAACCTGCGCGTTTGAATTCCATATCCAGGAAGTTCATATCGAAGGTCGCGTTATGCGCAATAATTTCCGCGTCGTGTAAATAGTCAAACAGCACTTGAGAAATTTCTTCAAACAGCGGTTTGTCTTGCAGGAATTCGTCGGTGATCCCGTGGACATTCACAGAATCGCCGACCGGTGTTTTCGGATTGATATAAATATGAATCGAGCTGCCGGTCAGTTTGCGGTTAATCATTTCCAGCGCGCCGACTTCAATAATCCGGTCACCATCCTGATAATAAAAACCGGTGGTTTCAGTATCCAGAATCAGTTGTCGTGGGCCATGCAGCTGTAGCTTTGCTGGTGTAATGACAATTTGCGGATGTAGCTCAGTCGAGGCAGATGATTCTGAAGATGAAGCATCTTCATTGCTGTCTGTTGCTAAAACTTCAGTCTGTACAATTTCTTCAACAGTCACTTCGATGATTTCTTCCAGCTCTTCTTCTTCGCTCTCGGCCAGATCAAGACCGAAAGGATCGTCTAGCAACCAGTCGGGTTCAGATTTTTTTTTATCTTCAGACATTGAAGGGCTTTGCTTGGATTTTTTCAGGGTTTCATCAGCACCCAGATTGGCCAGCTGATCGGCCATTTCATTGCCCGGATGTCCAGCATGACCTTTGACCCAGTGCCATTCGATCTCACGTCCCTGACAGACTTCATCGAGTTTTTGCCAAAGATCCGGATTTTTGACATCTTTCCAGTTTTTCTTTTTCCAGCCATGAATCCATTCGGTAATGCCTTGTTTGACGTACTTGGAATCGGTATAGATCACCAGTTTGTCTTGCTTGTCACAAAATAGAATGCCCTCAATGGCAGCCGTCAGTTCCATACGGTTATTGGTGGTATGATCTTCACCGCCACAGATTTTGTGTTCTTGTTGGCCGTTAACAATGTACGCACCCCAACCGCCTAAACCCGGGTTGCCGCGACAGGCGCCATCAACATAAAGTGTGATAGTGTGTGACATAGATTAAATCCGATCAAAATAGAACAAGCTGGAAGGCTTATTGTATAGCGCAAATGCAGTCAATCAATCTATATGTCCGGGATTTTTTAATTTCTTGTAACATTTAACGTGAAATCGCGGTAAATTATTGGCTTGAGTCTTCGACATGCTTCACTACAATGGCATATCTAAAAAATAAATTTATATACGAGTTGTTTGGATTTCTTTATGTATAAACCAACCGCAATTTTGTGGCAGCCGACATTACCTACATTTTTAAAATATTCTGTACTGGGAACTGCACTTGCTTCCCTAGGACTGACGGGCTGTTCATCTACACAAAGTGCGACCCAAACAGCATCAAGCAAGCAGGTTGGATCACAATATCTGGATGCCAGCAGTCTGGATGGACTGGAAGATTTACTCTCTGCAACGGATATGCGTGCAGTCGAAGGCGACCGTTTACAGATTCTGAAACATGGTGATGTCTGGAAACGCATGACCGTGGGTTTCAAGATGGACTTAAGTGTCTGGAATCCGCGGATTGATGCGCAGCGTGGCTGGTTTATTTCACGTCAGCCTTATCTGGATCGCTTAAGTGCGCGTGCATCACGTTATTTATATTACACAGTAAAAGAAGCAGAACGCCGTGGCATGCCGACCGAGTTGGCACTGTTACCGATTATTGAAAGTTCTTATGACCCGGCAGCGACCAGTAGTGCGGCGGCAGCAGGTTTATGGCAGTTTATTCCAAGTACCGGCCGCATTTATGGTCTAAAGCAGACTTCTTTATACGATGGTCGTCGTGATGTGGTGGAATCCACCCGTGCAGCCTATGAGTTTTTGGGCAGTCTGTATAACCAGTTTGGTTCCTGGGAATTGGCGCTTGCTTCTTATAATGCAGGCCCAGGCCGTATCCAGCAGGCGATTAACCGTAACAAAGCTGCAGGTCTGCCTACCGATTATTGGTCATTGAAACTACCACAAGAAACCATGAGTTACGTGCCACGTTTCCTGGCGGTTGCACAAATTATTAAAAATCCGGGCAGTTATGGGGTGAGTTTGCCACCGATTGCCAACCGTCCGCATTTCCGTGAAGTACCGGTCGGTGTTGCCAGTTTAAATGAAATTGCAGCGATTACCGGTTTGAGCCGTGCAGAACTGTATCAATTAAACCCGGGTCATCGTGGTGATCATATTGATCCTGCAAGTCCGCGCCGTATTCTGATTCCTGCTGACTTAAGTCCTTCAGTGGATGAGAAGCTGAAAAAATTATCCGGTTCAGGTGGTTTATGGGCGAGTAACACGAACAGCTTGCCGCGAAATACGACGACAGTGGTGCCCACTAGAGCTGCACCGCCAGAATTAAATACGAAAACGATTACGCCTTCTAAACAGACTCCGCCAGCGGTTGTTAGTAATCAGCCTGCAACGAACGTTGCTAAAACAACGACTCCGGCTAAAGCTGCAAGTACGCCACCTGTCGTCACAGCAGCGGTAAGTACCGCGACAACGGCAAATACTGTGACCCAGACTACGAAAAAGATTTCGACGCCTAAAGGCTCATCTGCCTTGGCCAGTTTTGCGGCACAAAGTGATTTGCCAATTCCAAGTGCGCCGCGTATTCCGGTAGCTGTAACACCTGCAGCGCCAGCGAAACAGATTCAGGTCGAACCACCGATTTCGGCAGCTGAGCGTCAGCAAGTTCAGCAGGCGGTCATCGCACAGGATATTCAGAAAACTGTAGATGAAATTCTGCAGCCTGTTGCAACACCGGCAGAACAGGCCCAAGTGGTTGAAGAGCTGAAAGCATTGACGCCGGCTGGCACAGAAATTGTTGATCCTTATGACGGTAAAATCAAGCTGACTGCCATTCAAACCAGCCTGTCTGTTGCTGAGCAGCAAGGCAAAGAGCTCACCAAAGGCTTTTCTTATCCGAAAGAAGTTGCTGACAATACCACTGCGAATTCGGTTGAAGCCCAGCTGAATCAGGGCAAAAATTACGTCAAGACTGATTCTGAAGTGGTGGTGGTTGCTCCAAAAGGCAAACGCAGTACCTATAAGGTGTTACCAGGTGATAATCTGGCAATGATTGCGGCTAAAAATGGGGTGAACTGGCGTGATGTGGCGAAATGGAACCAGATTGATCCAAATTCTCCACTGTATGTGGGCACCACCATTTATCTGTATGATGCCAAACCTGTACAGGAAGCCAGCAAAGCCAAAGAAAAGCCGGAAACTTATGTCGTTCAGGCCAATGACTCTTTGACTAGCGTAGCGACCCAGTTTGGTTTTAGCGTGAAACAACTGGCTGATTTTAATGGACTGAATAGTAATAGCGGTCTGTTTGTTGGGCAAAAGCTGTCATTGAAAGATACAGGGCAGTCCAAAGCCAAAGTTGAAGACACGAAAAAAGCTGAAACTGTCAAGGTTCAGACCAAATCCTATACAGTGAAACGTGGTGAGTATCTGAAACTGATTGCCGATCGTTATGGGCTTTCAAATGCTGAACTGGCATCCTTGACTTCAGGTCTGACTGCCGGTAGCAGTCTGATGGTGGGACAGAAAATCAATGTACCACTTCAGGAAGTTGAAGGGCTAACGGCATCTAGCCAGAAAACTGAGCAGAAGTTTGAAAATGTCAAAGTCGATCAGACTGCGACTGAAAACTATCAGGTCAAACGCGGTGAAACCCTGTATAGCATTGCCAGTCAAAGCAAGCTGAGTGTTTCTGAACTGGCTGCATTGAATGGGTTGTCTGCCAATAGTGGTTTACGTATAGGTCAGACCATCAAGATTCCAGCCGGCAGTCAGATCCCTGAAACCTATACGGTTCAAGCGGGTGATACGCTGACCGGCATTGCCGCAAAATACAATCTGTCAATGGACCAGGTGGCGAGCCTGAATGGCATGTCACGTAATGCCGGCTTGCGTGTGGGACAGCGCCTGAAACTCAGTGGTGAAGTTGCTGAACCGGTACGTGAAGTGGTTGCTGAAACTGCGACGAAGAATACAAAATCGGATTCGCATGTGGTGAAGTCAGGTGAAACCTTAAGTTCTATTGCACGTCAGTATCATTTACAACTGAAATATCTGGCAGATTTAAATGGCCTGAATACCAATAGTACGGTGCGTATTGGTCAGCGTTTAAAAATTGAGGGTGACTTTCCGGTAGATAAAAAAGTTGAAGATGTGAAAGTGGCAACTAAGCCTGTAGCTTCTAAGGCAACTGAATCCTATACCGTTAAATCAGGCGAATCCCTGAATGCAATCGCCAGCCGTTTAGGCATAAGCGTGACCGACTTGGCTCAATTAAATAATCTAAGTCCACGCGCAGGATTAAGGGTCAGTCAAACCATTCAGATTCCAAAACTGGTGACTGATTATAAAGTCAAACGCGGTGATACCTTAATCGGTCTGGCTTCACGCTATGGTATGAACAGCAATGAACTGGCGGAAATGAATGATCTCAAACCGAATACGCAATTGCGTATTGGCGATGTGATTAAAGTACCGAATTAATGAATGGATCATGAGATTCGCTCATTTATTTAAAACTTTCAGGTTGATCTGGCTAGCCCCGCTGCTCGTGAGTAGCAGTTGGGCAGCCCTGATCACCACCCCATATATCGCGCTATATAACCAGCCGAAATATGCCCAGGCCAAATCCCTGCCTTATGCCAATCCGCAAGCAACGAAAGGCGGTACGCTGATTCTAGCAGCTGATGGCAGTTTCGATAATTTAAACAGCATGAATGGCAAGGGCAATGTCACTGAAGGGGGCAACTATATTTTTGACAGTTTGCTGTCCAAGTCACTGGATGAGCCCGGTGTGTACTATCCCTTGCTGGCGGAAAAAGTCAGTTTTGACCCCAAGAAAACCGCCTTTATTATTTTTCATTTAAATCCGAAAGCACGGTTTAGTAATGGCCAGCCGGTAACTGCACAAGATGTCAAATACAGTTTTGAACTGTTTCAGACCCAGTCCAATTTTGGCCTGCAGATGTATTTGGCTGATTTAAACCGGCTGGAAGTCCTGTCACCTTTACAGGTCAAAATGCATTTTAAATCCGGACATAATCCGGAAATGGCGATGATTGTCGCGCAGATGCCCATTTATTCTAAACAGGAATGGCAAAAACGTAATTTTAAAGAATTGACGCTGAAACCGATGCTGGGTTCAGGGCCTTATGTCATTGAACACATAGATGCTGGACGTAGTATTAGCTACAAACGCAATCCCCGATACTGGGGCAAAGACTTGATGGTCAATCGCGGGCGTTATAATTTTGACCGGATCAAGTATCGTTATTATCGTAGTCCTGAAATCAAGTTTGAAGCTTTCAAGTCGGGCCAATTTACCTTGCATGAGGAAAAACAGGTCAACCGCTGGGTGAAAGACTACCAGTTTCCCGCCGTTCGGCAAGGACAGGTGCAGCGTTACCGCTTTCAGCATCACAACCCGATTCCGACCCAGAGTCTGATATTCAATACCCGCCGTCAGCCTTTTGCCGATATCCGTTTCCGCCAAGCCTTGAGTTTTGCCTATGACTTTGAATGGCTGAATAAAGCCATGTTCTATGGTGAATATCAGCGCCTGAACAGCTTTTTTTCCAATAGCGAGCTTGCATCTCATGGACGGCCAGGCATTCAAGAACTGCACATTTTAAAACCCCATTTAAAGCAGCTTGATCCGGTTCAACGTCAGGCGGTACTTGAGGACTGGAAATATCCTCAGTCAGATGCCTCCGGTTTTAACCGGAACAATCTGTTAAAGGCCCGTCAATTGCTATTAAAGGCAGGCTATCGTTATCAACAGGGGAAGTTGGTCAATGCTGCGGGTCAACCGGTACAGATTGAGTTCCTGTTACATCAGGCGGAACAGCAACGTGATCTGATGCCATATCTACGTCATTTAAAACGCTTGGGCATTCAGGCCAGCATTCGTATGGTAGAAACCGCGCAATATTATGAACGGCTGCGGAATTATCAGTTTGATATGATTGTCGATACCATGCCGCAATCCCTGACACCGGGGCAGGAGCAGAAACAGTTCTGGGGCAGTCAGGCCGCCACGCAGCCAGGTAATTATAATTATGCCGGCATTCGAAATCCGGCCATTGATGCCGTCATTCAGCAGGTGACACAGGCTCAAAACCGTGAACAGCTGGTGAATAGTACCCGAGCATTAGACCGTTTACTGCGTGCAGGCTATTATCATATTCTGACTTATGGTACGGGCGAATACTGGTATGCTTACTGGAATATGTATCAGCAGCCGCAACGAAAACCTAAACTCTCCGCCGGGATTGATTACTGGTGGGTCGATGCGGCAAAGGCCAGACATGTGGCTGATTATTTCAAACAGCATTAAGCTCCAAGCCTATCAGGGAGTGCCATGAGCACTTATATTCTCAAACGTCTGTTGCTGATGATTCCAACCTTGCTGATCATTTTGCTGATCAATTTCATGGTGATCCAGCTGGCACCCGGTGGTCCGGTGGAGCAGGTGATTTATCAGGCGCAACAGGTCAATGGTTTGACGCATACCGGATTGCAGTATCAGGGAAAGCAAGGCCTCACACCGGAGATGCTTGAGCAGATCAATACCCAATACGGCTTTGACCAGCCGCTGCATATCCGCTTTTGGGAAATGGTAACGCGTTATGCGCAGTTTGATCTGGGGCAGAGTTTTTTCAAAGACAAGCCTGTGACTGAACTCATCTGGGAAAAATTTCCGGTATCGCTTTCTTTAGGCCTGTGGAGTACTTTGCTGATTTATCTGGTCTCCATTCCTTTAGGGATCAGTAAAGCCCGCAAACATGGCAGTCTGTTTGATCAGACCACCTCTCTAGTTTTGGCCGTGGGCTATGCCATTCCAGCCTTTATTTTTGCCATTTTACTCATCGTCTTTTTTGCTGGCGGGTCTTATCTGCACTGGTTTCCCTTGCAGGGAATTCGCTCTGAAAATTTTGCTGAACTCTCATTCTTTGCGAAAATTCAGGATTATTTCTGGCATATGGCCTTGCCGCTGTTGGCCATGGTGCTTGGCGGATTTGCCAGTTTGACCTATCTGGTCAAATTTTCCTTTGTAGAAGAGCTGAGCAAGCAATATGTCCTGGCTGCACGGGCAAAAGGTTTAACTGAATATGCAGTGCTATATCGGCATGTATTCCGGAATGCCATTTTAGTGCTCATCGCAGGTTTGCCCGAAGTTCTGATCGGGGTGTTTTTCGTGGGCAACCTGTTTATCGAGATTATTTTTAATCTGGATGGGTTAGGTGTTTTAGGGTTTGAGGCAATTATCCAGCGTGACTATCCGGTGATTTTTGGTACTTTGTTTATTTTCACCTTGCTCGGTCTGATACTGCGTTTACTCAGCGATTTGCTCTATCAACTGATTGATCCAAGAATTCATTTCAGTTCACGTCGAGGATCACAATAATGTCTTCCTTGATGCAAGTACGCTGGCAACGTTTTAAGCAGCATAAGCTGGGCTTTAGCTGCTTCATTATTTTCAGTGCTATTTTCATCATTTCCTTGGGTGCAGAACTGATTGCTAACGATAAACCCTTGCTGGTGAAATATGATCATGCTTTTTATCTGCCCATCCTGAAATCCTATCCGGAAACCACTTTTGGTGGGGTATTTGAGACAGAAGCAGAATATAAAGATCCTGCCGTACAGCAACTGATTGCAGAAAAAGGCTGGGCGATCTGGCCCATCATTCCGTTTTCCTATCAAACGCCAAATTTTGAACTGGCTGAACCGGTGCCATCGCCCCCGAGTGCGCAAAACTGGCTGGGAACAGATGATCAGGGCCGTGATGTTCTGGCACGGATTCTATATGGTTTAAGGATTTCATTACTGTTTGGTTTTGCTCTGACTTTATTGTCTGCGGTGCTGGGAATTTTAGCAGGGGCAATTCAGGGTTATTATGGTGGATGGATTGACCTGATCGGGCAACGCATACTCGAAGTCTGGAGCGGTTTGCCGATGCTGTTTATGGTGATGGTACTGGTCAGTCTGTTTACCCCGAGTATTTACTGGCTATTTCTGATCATGCTGTTATTTGGCTGGACCACACTGGTGAGTATGGTGCGCGCTGAGTTTTTGCGCGCCAGAAATCTGGAATACGTCTGGGCAGCAAGAAGTATTGGGGCCGGGGATGGACGGATCATGTTCAAACATATTCTCCCCAATGTGATAGGTTCTAGCCTGTCACAGTTACCTTTTATGCTAACCGCCAATATTACTGCACTGACAGCGCTGGATTTTTTAGGGTATGGTTTGCCACCCGAGTCGGCATCCCTAGGGGAACTCTTGCTTCAGGCCAAAAACAACTTAAATGCACCGTGGCTGGCATTGTCGGGATTCTTTAGTTTGGCAATTGTACTGAGTTTGCTAATCTATATGGGAGAAGCGGTACGGGATGCTTTTGATCCAAGAAACTAAATCACAAAAATCTTTAACCATGAAAAAATAAGCAGATAAAAATTGTGTAAATTTGACAAGACTGATTGTCAATTGTTCTGGCTTACGTTATAAACGAGTACAAAATAAAAGTAACGTATCAGGACAGATCATGACTCAATTGGCCGATTCCATTCAAATTCGCAATATCACTTTTAAAAACCGCATCATTAAAGGTGCCATGAGTGAAGCACTGGCCAATGATGCCGGCCAACCCAATCAGGCGCATTTCAAGTTGTATGAAGCATGGGCCGAAGGTGGTTTGGGTTGTGCTATTACGGGTAATGTCATGGTGGATTATCGTGCTAAGAATGAACCGGGCGTCGTAGTGGTAGAAACAGAACGCGATCTGGCGCAGCTCAAAGTCTGGGCCGACGTAGGCAAACAGCATGGCATGGTACAATTGGTCCAGTTGTCGCATCCGGGCCGCCAGTGTCCTAAGGGCCTGAATCAAGAAACGGTTGCACCGTCCGCAGTCCCATTTAGTCCGGCTTTGGCAATGAGCTTTGGAACCCCGCGGGAACTGCGTGAAGATGAAATCCTGGATATTATCCAGCGCTTTGCCACTTCGGCTGCTATCTGTGAAAAAGCAGGATTTGAGGGGGTGCAGTTGCATGGGGCACATGGTTATCTGATTAGCCAGTTTCTGTCACCGCTGACCAATAAGCGTCAGGATCAATGGGGTGGTAGTATTGAGAATCGTACCCGTTTCTTGCTGCAAACCTATCAGGCTGTTCGTGCTGCGACTTCGGAAAATTTTATTATTTCAGTCAAGCTGAATTCAGCTGATTTCCAGCGTGGCGGTATTAGCGAAGAAGATGTCATTTATGTCTTTAAGGCGATGGACGCTGCAGGCATTGATATCATTGAAGTGTCAGGTGGTAGCTATGAAGCACCTGCGATGGCCGGCGTGAAAGCAGACAAGCGCAAGGCCTCGACCATTGCTCGTGAAGCCTATTTCCTCGATTTTGCCGAAAAAATCCGTCAGGAAGTGAAGTGCCATATCATGGTCACTGGTGGATTCCGAACTGTTGAAGGCATGAATGCCGCGCTTGACAGTGGTGCTTGTGATTTTGTCGGGATTGCACGTCCCTTTGCGGTAGAACCTGACTTGGGCAATCGTCTGGTTGCAGGGCATGATGTACGTTATGCGGTTGAGAAAATTAAAACCGGTATTCCAATGGTCGACAAAATGGCGATTATGGAAATCATCTGGTATGCCGCGCAATTTAAAGAAATTGCCAAAGGCAAGCAGCCTAATCCAAAGCTGTCACCACTAAAGGTCTTTTTGCAGTATCTGAAAGGCAATGTCAAAGCGGTGATCAAGGGACAATTAAACTCGCGAAAATCGGCTTAATCTTTATTAAAAAACCGGACACTGCAAATGTCCGGTTTTTTAATTTCTGGCACTTAGGGGTGCTTTAGGAATAATGCATCGCCTGGGTCTGAAAAGGAAATAATAACTGGCTTAACTGACGAGTCGCCCATAAACCAATTTCAGTATGATGCATATGCGGTGCAGTATAAGGAATCAGTAAATCAATTTTCTGTTCCGCACCTTCACAGCGCATGAAGCGACTTTTTAACTGATTCAAGCGCTGCTGGTCCATACGGCTCATTGCAGGTTCAGTTTTTGCCTGTGATGGGGTTGCACTACGTGAGGACAGGCGAGTTGCCAAGCCTGCCCCCTGAATCCAGTCTTTAATAATCTGTTTTTCAGTCGCATTAAAGACCCCAAACATTTTACCCTCCGGATGATCGATCATTTTCCAGAAGCGGCTTTGTTCTATTGGCGCATCTTTCACTATCCAGCCTTTTTCAATCATGACCTGCAAAAACTCGGCAATCTGGGCAGGATCGGACAACCAGTCATTGATGGTCTTGCCACTAAACTGGCATTTCTGATTATGAATATATTGACCAATCAGCGCTTTATTCTGGAAAACTTTTAAAGCCATCTGCCCAATATCCAGTTCCTTGATGATTTGGGAAGAACTTCTACCAAGGTCATTCAGGACATAGCCTTTTTTAATCAGTTCCAGATAAGTTTCTGGGTTTTCTGCATGATTAAAATGCTGGATAAATGCTTGCAGGGATTTCTGCGCATGACCATTGTGAGCATTATCAATAGTAATGTGCACATTAAAATAATGCGGATCGATACCCAGTTCAGCCAGTTCATAATTGGTGATTAACAAATGCAGTGGTAACTGTTCATAACCGAGATTAAAGCCAAGGACCAAAGGTAGATATTTGGCCGGGGCATAAGCCAGTGCCAACTGTACGGCAGCCTGTTCGTAGTAACTATCATCTAAATGCTCGGCATAACTGTTCAGCTCATAATGACTCAACAGGTCCTGATACATGGTGACATGGTTGGCACGCGGATGCCCTAAACCAAGCTCTTCGAGATAGATGTAAATCAAATCTTTCAACTCGGGCTGATTGCAGTTTGGCACGGTTGAATACAACCAAGCACCATCGACCAGTTTAACCGGTGCAACTTTCGCCAGGAATTCGAAAGCCTGAGAAACCGTCGGAAAATATTCCCGGGGCTGCTGCTGTTTCCGGCGATTGACATAGGTCTGGAAAGTCGCACAAACCTGATGATGTTGTTCTAAAAGATGCTGTTCAACCTGTGCAGGCTGATCCAACCATCCGAGAGTATCAATATTTAAATTTTTAATCAGATCGCTCAAATAAGATTCGGCTTTTTCGGTTTTGGTATATGTCGAAATTTCAGTATCTTGAAAAAAGTCGACCCAATCCTTAAAGCTTTTAATTTGATAATTATGATTTTTATTTGGCGATAAAGGTAAACTTAGCTCTGTGCTGACGAACATAATCTGATCCTTGCAGATTTCTCTTGATTTACCTTAACGTGCCCTCTAAAAGCAGGGTGTTGAATTTTTGTTCTAATTTATTGGTGTATTGCTTTAAATGAAAATGAACGGATATTTCTATGCATAGAAATGTTAAAACAATACAAATTGTAAAATTAAGAATGGGATGGCAGCCCCCAGAAAGAGAGCTAGATTTGAACGAATGATAAAAACAAGGTTTAAAGTTTTCAGAAATAAAATTTGCAAGATAAAAAAAAGCCCGAGTCGCAATGCTCGGGCTTTTTGTTGAGATGTTGCAATCTCGAATATGGCGTCCCTACGGGGATTCGAACCCCGGTTACCGCCGTGAAAGGGCGATGTCCTAGGCCTCTAGACGATAGGGACAGTACAGAAGATAAATTTTAAAACCGCTACTTTTAGCTTGAAGTAATGGCGTCCCTACGGGGATTCGAACCCCGGTTACCGCCGTGAAAGGGCGATGTCCTAGGCCTCTAGACGATAGGGACTTAATAAAATGTACTTCTGAAAATTGGCGTCCCTACGGGGATTCGAACCCCGGTTACCGCCGTGAAAGGGCGATGTCCTAGGCCTCTAGACGATAGGGACGTTTCAGAGGTGGGCGTATGATAGGGTGAAAACTGGGGGGTGTCAAACGCATTTCTGCACTTTTTCTGGTTTTTGGGATTGAGTGCGTAAATTTAAAACAATCTTGTGGAAATACTGGAAAATTACATGGTTTAAGCCGGATTTTTAAGCAATTCCAGAATTGCTTCTACCACCTGCGGATGGAGTAAATAGCCGGTAATGTCATGCGGGCGGTGAATATGCGTACGAATGCCATGGTTAATAATTGCGGGTTGAAACTGAAATGGCGGTTGTGTAAGAGGAAAGGCGGTAAGAAAATCATCAGTTGAATAAAAATTTATCCAGTCGCCTGTAATTGCAGCAGGTCGTACAATGGGTTGCGGTAAATGTGACTGGATCACCTGGAAGGCTAATGGTGATCCTCAAGTAATAAAACGCTGTACATTCAGTTCAGGATGCTGAATAAGATAATTATAGGCAATCACACTGCCCAGAGAATGAGCAATCACAATGCAAGGTTTGCGACCATTCAATTGCCGGGCAATCCGTTCATGAACTTCCTTCATGAAACCAGGATTGTCGAGATACAGATAGGTTTCAATCAGAAATTTCTGAAGCAGGCTCCGATGCAGGTTGGGAAAATAATTCAGCAATAATACAAAGTCTCGTAGTGCAACATTTTTGCTCAGCGTGGTAATAAATTTGAATTTCTGTTTGAAATCCATCGGGTCATTCAGATGAAGCTGAGGAAGATCTGAAATCACGGGCTTGCGCCAGCCAGGACGTGGAACTGGTGCAGGAAGCTGAGGATGGACAGGTTGACGGAAACGAAAGCTAGGCCATTGCTGAGGCATCAAGGTGCCAGCATTCAGGATGTTGCGAACGTTATAGTGTGAAAGCAAGTCTCCATAAAATGGAATGTGAATGTGACGTCGTAAATAACTGAATCTGGCATCATGACGGTGTTTGCGAATGCCTTTTTGAAGTATATGCAGCCAGCGCTGGCGGATCGATGCAGCACTATGATGTTGCTGGTTCATTCCATGAATAAAAATAACTTTCATCGATACCTCACGGAGGTCGATCTATATATTCACAGTATAGAGAAAATTGTGGCAAGCCAAGCTGCACTTTTTGTGGCGTTAATGTGTAAATTATCTTTGATAAAACAATCATTAACAGACATCTGTATATTTATAAAAAAGGCAGAAAAAGCAGTAAATTGGTAGGTCCGAATGAAAGATTTTACTGAATAGAGAAAGAATATGAATGGAACGGTAAAAGTTGAATTTAGAGGTTGGCGTGAGTTTTATAGTAATTCCAGGAGCACTTTAATGATGTCCGGATGCTGAATATAACCATCAATATCATGCGGATGATAGATGGAAGTATGAATCTCTTGATTAATAACCGCCGGCTGAAACTGGAAGGGTGGTTCTGATAATGGAAAAGCGGTCAGAAAGTCATCGCTACAATAGAAATTTATCCAATCGCCTGAAATTGCAGCAGGCCGTACAATTGGTTGCGGCAGATGAGCCTGGATCACCCGAAATGCCAACGGTGATCCGAGAGTAATAAAACGCTTGATATTCAGCTCCGGATGCTGAATCAAATAATTATAGGCAATCACGCTGCCAAGCGAATGTGCCACCAGAATCTGTGGCCTGCTGCTATAAAGTTGATCATGAATGCGGCAGTGAACTTCCTGCATAAAATGTGGGTTGGCTAAATAAAGATAAGCTTCTAGCAAAAATTTATGCAAAAAGCTGGCGTGTAAGCTGGGAAAATAATTGATGAGTACCGCAAAATCCCGCAAGGCAATATCTTTGCTTAATGCTGTGATGAACTTCAGTTTCCGATTGAAATTCAGGATATCATCCAGATTCGACTGCGGGACGTCACAAATTTGATAGGTACACTGATCTGGTGGCGGTGCCGGTTGCAGCTGTGCGGGATGTAAAAAAGGGAAATGCGGCCATTGTTGCGGCATCAGGGTGCTGGCATTCAATACGTTATGAAAATGATGCCGAGAAAGTAAATCGCCATAAAAAGGGATACGGATATGCCGTTTTAAATAAGTAAAACGGGCTTGCTGTTGAGGGTTTTTCCGGAGGCCTCTTTTGAAGAGGTGCAGCCAATGTTGACGCAATGAAGTAGCCGTATACTGTTGCTTGTTCATGCCGTGAATAAACACAATTTTCATCGATGCACCATTAGGTTGCACAATATACAATCAGTATAGTATAGATAAAAAAAGAGCGGCCGAAGCCGCTCTTTTAAAACTGATGATTAAGACTTGTTATGATAAAAGGCATAATAACTTGCGTAACATGCTGCAATAAATAGCAAACATCCTACGAAGCTGATGCGCATTGATGGATCAAAGACCATACTGATACAGGTAATAAAACAGAAAACAAAGCCCAGGATTGGCACAATCGGGAACAATGGTGCAGCAAAGCCCAGTTCTTTGGCAGTATGACCTTGTTTATACCATTGACGACGGAAGTTGAACTGGCTTAAGCAAATACTCATCCAGACCACCACCATGGTAAACGCCGCAACGCCCAGCAAGTTGGTAAAGATCGTCTCTGGCGCAAACTGTTCAGACAATAAACCTGGCAATGCACCCAGCATGGTCACCATGACTGCAATATACGGTACACCGCGAGCATTCAGTCTTGAGAATACGGCAGGCAACTGTTTGCTGTATGACAATGACCACATCATACGAGAAGCAGCAAATAAGCCCGAGTTGGCGGCAGACAACAATGCAGTGATAATTACAAAGCGGATGATGTCTTCAGCATATGGGATACCAATGTGCTGGAATACGGTTACGAACGGACTGCTACTCACGCCTTCAGCAGCTAAGCCTGCTTCCTGATGCGGAAGTAAGGCTGTTACCACGATAATGGTACCTACAAAGAAAATTAATAAGCGGAAAATCGCAGTATTAATTGCTTTAGGAACATTTTTCGCAGGATCTTCAGTTTCACCGGCAGCCACACCAATCAGCTCGGTACCAGAGAAGGCAAAGTTCACAATCAGCATCGTAGCAAAAATCGGGAATAGACCTTCAGGGAACCAGCCTTGTGCAGTTAGATTGGTAAATAAAGGCGCAGCTTCATAGCCTTGATAGCCCAGAACACCAAAGATGGCCAATAGACCTAAAAGAATAAAAGCAACAACCGTGACCACTTTTACCAGTGCCAGCCAGAATTCGGATTCGGCAAACCAGCGGGTAGAAATCATATTTAGACTAAATACGAATACACCAAAGATAATGGTCCATAACCACATAGAAATGTCCGGGAACCATTCCTGCATCAGCAAGGCCGCTGCAGTAAATTCAGTTCCAAGAGTGACCGACCATGTCAGCCAGTATAACCAGGTGATGGTATAGCCTGTGCCTGGTCCAATATAACGTTTGGCATAAGCACCAAATGAACCAGATTCTGGCATATGAACGGCAAGTTCGCCCAAACATAGCATCACCATGTACGCGATAATACCGCCCAGGAGATAAGCGAGAATGGCACCTACAGGCCCCGTTTGTGCAATGACTTCACCCGACCCTAAGAATAGGCCTGTTCCGATTGCGCCACCAAGCGAAATCATGACCAGATGTCGAGTACTCATAGCGCGTTTTAAAGGCGCAGAATTGCCCTGATGCGTAGCATCATTCGGAGATGAGTGCATAGGAAATAAGAAATACTTCAAAGGAATGAAGCGAGCTATTGTAGTGAAAAACTACAAATCTGCAATCGAATAATGGTAATTTCGAATAAGGTCTGATCGTATGAGATCAATAGATGGCGTCCCTACGGGGATTCGAACCCCGGTTACCGCCGTGAAAGGGCGATGTCCTAGGCCTCTAGACGATAGGGACGTTGCGAGGTGATGCGTATATTAAGGATTAAGCCGGGGTTTGTCAAAAGGGTTTTTGCTAAAATTCATTTAACAGTTTAAACATTAGGCAAAACAAAAACTTTATTTTATTAAGATGTTATTTTCTGAACAGATTTCAAGACTATAAAAAATAAATATTTGAAAAGATCACTAAAACTTAGTGATCTGGAGCCTGATATTGCTCAGGCTGAGAGTTTTCAGCTGGGGTTGACACTGTCTCAGTCTCCGCAGTGTTGTCATCATCACGGTTGACGATATAGAGATATAGCGCGGACGGGGCTAAAATCAGTAAAACCAGTAAGATCTTTTTTAACATGATACAAAGGCAAAATATGAAATCGCATTAATTATAGCCTAAGCAAATTAAAAAGAGCAGCAGCATGTACCTATTCAGGCTCTAGAATTTAAAAGTAACATCTGCAATAAATTGGCGGCCGATTTCAGTCATTACACGTGGTCTATCATTTGAGGTCGAGCCTGTTGTATAGGTATTCACGCGGTTGGTGACGTTGTTAATGATTAAACCAAAAATTGCCCTTAAATCTTTTGAAATTTCCCAATCATAGGTGGTGCGCATATCCCATGTAAATTTTGGTTTAATTTCAGAGGCTAAATAGGTGTCAAGCAGTTCACTTTCATACTCGACTTTGTCATTTTTATCGGAGACTACAGCCATATCATCGTAACTGTTTTTATAGCTAAAGAAGTTTGAAATACGTACAGGCAGTGTATCGAATGTAATATCCCAGTTTACTCGTGCGGTCCATGGTTGGTTAAAGTTTGGGGCAGGGCGGTCTGACCAACGGATAATTTGACCATCATAAGAGACCCATTCATCTTGAGTGGCTTGATCATAGGCTGAAGTGTAATCTACATAACTGCGGAAGACTTCACTGTATCAAATCCCAAGGCAAATAAATGTTGGCTATCCCCCAGTGCGATCGGTTGACGATTTTTAAGTGTTAAGGTGTAGATGTCAGCTTTGCCACTTCCATCATTGTTATATTCGTAGAAGAATTTTGATCCATCTAAAGGAGTAACTTTAGTTTTTGATATTTCATCCTGATATTTACGATTGACCCATTTTAGCCCTAGATCCCAATTCTGGATTTGTGTATTCAGGCCTAAAACAGTCTCGTCACTGAAAGGGGTATTGAGCGCTGAACTACGCGCACCGCTGGATAGTGCAGTTTGTGTTTCTACCCAAGTCGCATGTGGGTTTTCACGTGACAGTTTGTAGAGCAAATCATTTTGAATTTCATTCAGCTCTGTACCTAAAGTTTGCTGACCATAGTAGCGATTCCACCCAGCGGATAAATGCAATTGATCATTACTAAAGGGTTTGTAAGAGAGACGACTGCGAGGGGAAATATTGATATTACTACTCAAAGAGTCATAATCAGCATGAACACCAAGGCGTGTTGAAAATTGATCATTCCACTGAATATTATCTTCAATAAATATATTTAGGCGATCTTGCTGAGCTTTGATATCACCAGCTTTGTACAGAGTCCCACCAGCGATATATTGTCCATTCCAACCATTTATAGTTAGTTTCTCATCACAATATGGGTCACTTTGAAGGCAGGTAGTATCTTTGCCAAGTTCTTTTAAGTTGATCTTTGTCGCGAGTAAAACATCCTCGACTCGTTTCCACGCAACATTAGCATGGCTATAACCCGTACCTATAGTCATGTTGTGTTGGGATTGACCAAGTTTAAAAGGGTCTATATTCGCTTGTAGGTCATAGGAAAGGACGTCTTGGCGTTGTTCAATATCTCCCATGATGGCGCCCTCTCGAACTACATCGGTATTATTCCAATCTTTACTTCCTTTGGCGTAGTACCAATGCATACTGTAGTTATTGTCAGCAACACGTTGTGTCGCCGAGTTTTGGAAATTAAGTTTGTGTACGAGAGTACCTAAGTTGAAGCGATGTTCAAGTTCCGAGAACAGAGTAAGTGTTTCGGTTTCAGTAGTACTACCTGAATCACGATTGCTGTCCACATAACTTAAGCTATCGAGCAAACCATAATCGAAACCAAACTTCGCTTTGGTTGAGGTGTTTGGTGTATAAAATAATGTTGCACCAAGATTTGAGATATGTCGTTCTTGATCAATTGTTTTAGGTGTTTCAAAACCACTTTTGACTGGGATGATAGACTCTCGTTGAGAAGCATAAGCATTAAAGCTCCAATCATTCGAGAGCTTCCCATAAATATTGGTGCTTAGACCTTGTTTGGTATATTCCTTTTGGTAGTCATCTGTGGGCTCTTCAAATTTACTTTCTTCTAAAGGTGAAATTGAGTTGTAGCGAGCCCAATCGATTTCAGTGTAATCGTAAGTGATAGAACCGTGAATTTTACCTATCTCTGTTTGCGGTGCACATGTTTTAGCATTTACAACCCCACCTGTGAATTGACCATAAGCGGCAGACACATTGCTATCTAATACTTCAAGCTCACAAAGTAGGTCAGTGTTCACTGCCATAGCTTGTGCGCCAGTCCCAATATCTTGAAATGTATTTATGTTTGAATTTGCTGGATTAATAAGTAGGTTGTTGGAAACACCATTCACAATGAAATTGTTTTGGAAGGTTTGTGCACCATTAATTGAGATTTCGGCAGGTTTAATTTCACCTTGAGAACCTGCTGCAAGTTGTGACTGACTAAACTGCACATTCGGATTCACTTTTAAAAAATCGGTAATGTTCTTTGAGCTATTTGGCGTACTTTCTAAATCTTCTTTTGAATAAACTGTTTTTCCCACTTCATTTGCTTGCTGAGCTTCGATAATAATCGTGCTGAACTTAACCGAAGCTTCCTTGAGGATGGATTCTTGATAATTTGATTCTTCTGCAAAACTAGATGTTGATAAAGCTGTTAAAACTGCAATAGAAAGTGGGGAATAAGCAAAACGCATGAGAAGGGTTGAATATGCGAAAGATAATGGAAGTGATTATCATTAAATTTAAGAAGGCAATCAATAGTAATGAGAATTATTTTCATTAATTAATTGATAAAAGTGTAGGACTTGAGCAGCTTAAGATGCTGATCAAAGAAATATAAAGAAGAGAAAAAATAGATGGCGTCCCTACGGGGATTCGAACCCCGGTTACCGCCGTGAAAGGGCGATGTCCTAGGCCTCTAGACGATAGGGACGTTTAGAAGATGGCGGTATCTTATTGATCCGCCACCAGAGTGTCAAGCAGGTGAGGTGCGAGTTTGTTTAAAATATAGCAAAACAGTTCAGCGGTCTTCTGCGTATCATATAATGCAGAATGGGCTTCTTTACCATCAAACTCGATTCCAGCTTGGATACAGGACTTCGCCAGTACAGTCTGACCAAACATCACCGCACTTAAAGTCACTGTATCGAAGACAGAAAAACTATGAAACGGGTTCTGGTTTTTGGTCCCGGTACGGGCAATCGCGGCCTGAAGAAAACCTAAATCGAAATGTGCATTGTGTCCGACTAAAACTGCATGGGTACAATTTTGCTGGCGACGCACTTCATTCACCGATTTAAAAATGCGCTTGAGTGCAGTTTTCTCATCTTCGGCCATGGCGATTCGCATTGGATTAGAAGGATCGATCCCAATAAACTCCAGCGAACGTCGGTCGAGGTTTGCCCCTTCGAAAGGATTGATATGTGCATGGTAAGCTTGACCCGGCACAAATTGACCCTCCTCATTATAAACAATCGGAATGGCCGCAATTTCCAGCAATGCATCAGTCTGCGCATTAAAACCTGCAGTCTCGACATCGACAACTACAGGTAAGAATCCACGAAAACGTTGACCAATGATTGGGAGCGTTTCATTTGTCACACTTTTCTCCATTGAATGGTTTTACCAGCATACAGTGGGATAATCTGTTCACCATCCAGATAGTCTAAACTTTCAGGGATTACTTGATCTTCTTTAACCAGGGTAATGGTATTGGTATTACGTGGCAGGCCATAGAAGTCTGCACCAAAATGGCTGGCAAAACCTTCCAGGCGTTCAATTTTACCCACCTGATCAAATGCCTGAGCATACAGCTCAATGGCAGTCGGCGCACTATAACATCCTGCACAGCCACACGCATTTTCTTTTGCATTTTTTGAATGCGGCGCGCTATCTGTTCCCAGGAAAAATTTAGGATTACCGCTGGTTGCGACTTCCAGCAAAGTTTGCTGATGCGTTTGACGTTTTAAAATCGGCAAGCAGTAGAAATGCGGCTTGATCCCACCAACCAGCATGTCATTGCGGTTAAACAATAAATGTTGCGGCGTAATGGTTGCAGCGACATTACGGTCTTGCTCAAGTACAAAGTTTGCTGCTTCGCTGGTGGTGATGTGTTCGAGCACCAGTTTCAGCTTGGGAAATTGTCTGAGTAAGGGAGCCAGCACTTCATCCAGGAAACGCTTTTCACGGTCAAAAATATCGACATGATTATGCGTCACTTCACCATGTAGCAATAAAGGCACTTGGTGTTCTTCAAGCTGTTCAATTACGCCGTAGACTTTGCTCATATCGCTCACACCACTATCGGAGTTGGTGGTCGCACCCGCAGGATAGAGCTTGATGGCATTGACATGCGCAGATTCTTTGATCTTTTTAACTTCGCTTGCCGGGGTGTTGTCAGTGAAATACAGCACCATACGCGGGTCGAAATTTACCCCTTCAGGCACATGTGCCATGATACGTTCACGGTAGGCATTGGCTTCTTCGACAGTTTTAACGGGTGGCACCAGATTTGGCATGCAAATGGCGCGAGAAAACTGCTTGGCTAAATCGGGAACGGTACGTTGAAGTGCTAAACCATCACGCAGGTGAACGTGCCAATCATCTGGCTGGAGAATCGTAATCGTATTCAAGGCAAATTCAGTCGAACAAATAAAACAAATGATAATCCATCTATAGTAAAAATGGTAACGAGAAAGCGCTACAAAATAAGGGATATGTATAAATTAATTTTAAAAAGTATGTTATTTTAAAATTAATAGGACTTACGCATTGACGGATTCAAAAAAGTATTACAATAGTTTATAACGTATCTGTGATCAGACGAACTAAACATGCTTCTACAGCAACTTGTACATTACCCATTTATATGGGCTTTCTCATG
>NZ_JBWZQN010000058.1:0-23886 GCF_056724605.1 Prolinoborus fasciculus
AAGTAACTTAGACCAGTGTTGATCATTCAGCATTGTACGAGGCATAGCGAGAAGTAAATTTGGTTTGGCGATTAAATTTTACTTTCTCGCTATTTTTTTGAACAGAAAATGTCAACAGGCCCTAATAAAAATAAGCTTTTTTGAGGTAATAACAGGAAAAAATCGTTATTTTTCGAGGATGGCATGAAATTCGCTTTGTTCATTTTATTCCATCTGTCCAGCTTTGACCCATCCATTGAAGCAAATATGGGATGATGTGTTAAAGACTTCCTATAGCAATAAAACTTCAAGATCAAGAATAGGTACAAATTTGAAATCAGCACTTTTCAGCATGACAATTTTGGCCTTGGCCATGACTACGGGGCAAGCCTCTTGGGCAAAATCATCTGCACATCCGGATAAAGTTTTAAACTTGGCTTTCGAAGCACCTGATGATGGTTTTGATATGGTCAAAACCTATAATTTTTATAGTGGTAGCGTTGCTGAAGCCATTTTTGAACCTTTATTGCGTTATGACTATCTGGCGCGGCCTGCAATCTTGGCTCCAAATACAGCTGAATCTTTACCCAAGGTTGAGCAGGATGGCAAAGTTTATACCTTTAAAGTCAAGCCAGGAATTTATTTCAGTGATGATCCGGCATTTCAGGGCAAAAAGCGTGAACTGGTGGCGCGTGATTATATCTACTCCATGCAAAGGATCATGGATCCCAAAAATCATTCTCCTTCTTTTTCTTTTATCGAGGGAAAAATCCTTGGGGCAGATCAGATCATCCAGCAGGCTAAAAAAACTGGCAAGTTCAACTACGATGCACCTATTCCCGGTTTAAAAGCACTAGATAAATATACCTTACAAATTACCCTGACCCGTTCTGATTTGAATTTTCCGTATATTCTGGCCTATGTGGCTTTTAGTGGTACCGCCCGGGAAGTGATCGAACATTATGGTCATCGGGCAGGTCAGCATCCGGTTGGAACAGGAGCGTATCAGTTACACAAATATGTGCCGCGTAGCCGTATTGAACTGACCGCCAACCCGAATTATCGCGGTTTTGTCTGGAACTTTAAGGGCGATGGTTCCGAATGGGATCAACGTATTGTCAAAGCCATGCAAGGCAAGCAGATGCCGCAAATTGGCAAGGTCAAAATCAGTATTATTGAAGAGGAGCAGTCGCGCTGGCTGGCTTTAAAGTCTGGACAACTGGACTATGACAAACTCACTGCGAGCGGTGCCGAACAGGCACTGGAAAATAAGCAGCTGAAAAGTGAATACAAGAAAAAAGGCATCCTGCATTATCCGAATAAAGAACCGGAAATTACCTATACCATCATGAATATGCGTGATCCGTTAATTGGTGGAAATTCACTGGAAAAAATTGCCTTACGTCGTGCTCTTGCCTTGTCCTATAACCAGAAAGAAGCTATCCAGCAGCTGTACAAAGGTCATGCCGATAAAGCTGAAATGATTTTGCCAGAGGGCGTGGGTGGACATGACCCGAAGTATAAAAGCAGTATTGCTTATAACCCCTTACTGGCCAATAAACTGCTTGACCGCTTTGGCTATAAGAAAGGCGCTGATGGTTACCGCACCTTGCCCGATGGCAAACCTTTGATACTAAAAATGAATTCAACCAGTTCAAGCTCTTCGGTGATTTCTGCAGAGTTATGGAAAAAGAATCTGGATGCGATCGGGGTGCGAATTGAATTCAAGGTCAGTAATTTTGCTGACAATTTAAAAGAAGCCACTCAATGCAAACATATGATGTGGGGTGGAGCCTGGATTGCGGACTATCCTGAAGGGGAAAACTTTGCCCAGTTACTGTATGGGCCAAATGCGCAACAAGGCAACCTGAGTTGCTATACCTCAAAAGCCTATGACGCATTGTACCAGACTGCGATGAAACTGCCGCCGCAGCAGCGGACGCCATATTATGAGCAGATGAACCGTCAGATGGAAGCCGATAATCCATGGATTCTGCACAATACTCGTATACGTAACTGGTTGATTCATCCGCATGTACAGGGTTTTAAGGCCCATCCGGTGACCAGAGCAGTTTGGCAATATATGGATATTGAACCTGTTAAAAAATAACTTGAGAAGATTAAGAACCAGTATGAATGTGAATAAAAATACTTTAAAAAAACTGGCCAGTGGGGTGCTAATGGCTGGTTTGATGATGGCAGGGGGCGCGTCCACATGGGCTAGCAATCCTGCCAACCCGAATAAGGTTTTAAAAACAGTATTTCTGGCAGCTGAAACCGGTTTTAATCCGGGTTATATCCATGACCGTTATTCAGCCAAAATTAATGCCGCGATTTTTGAAACCTTATTTACCTATGATTATCTGGCCTCGCCAGCAAAATTAGTGCCATTGACTGCGGTCAGTCTGCCTCAAGTCAGTGCGGATGGCCTGACTTATACCATCAAAATCAAAAAGGGTATTTATTTTGCCAATGATCCGGTCTTTGGCGGTAAAAAACGTGAACTGACTTCGTATGACTATGCTTATAGCTTGAAACGTCTACTGGACCCAAAGCTGCATTCACCGAACAGCTGGTTGCTGGATGGCCGAATTAAAGGGCTGGACGCATGGATGGCCCTAACCAAAAAGAATGGCAAAGCCTATGAAAATCCGTTTGAAGGTATTCAGACCCCAGACCGCTATACCTTGATATTAAAGCTGAATAATCCGGATCAGAACTTTCCGATGTTGCTGGCACATGGGCCTGCCGCTGCAGTAGCTCGTGAAGTGATTGAAAAATATAAAGACAAAGCGGGTTGGGTCATGAATAGGCCAGTGGGAACTGGTCCTTATGTGCTCAGTCGCTGGACACCAGGCTCACGGATTATCTTAAAACCAAATCCAGCTTATCGTGGTTTTGTCTGGGACTTTAAAGCCAGTGGTGCAGAAGATCATGCCATTGTAAAAGCCATGCAGGGCAAAAAAATGCCTCAAATCGGCACTATTGATGTGCGTGTTATTGAAGAAGCGCAATCCCGGATGCTGGCATTTAAGAAGAATGAACTGGACCTGCTCGAAATTGAGGGCGATATCGTCGTACAAGCCCTCGATGGTGATAAATTAAAGCCTGAGCTGGCCCAGCAGGGAGTAAAGCTGTCACGTATTTTAGAGCCCTCCATTAGTTACCATTACTGGAATATGCAAAACCCGGTCGTGGGTGGTTTCGCACCAGAAAAAATTGCCTTACGTCGTGCCATGGCGATGGCATTTTCTGTAGAAAATATGATCAATGTATTACTTAAGGGAGATGGCGCAAAACTGCATATGCCTATTCCCCCAGGAGTAGCAGGCTATTCACCGTCCTATAAAAGCAGTATTCCCTATTCAGTCAAAGCAGCCAACATGTTGCTCGACCGCTATAACTACAAGATCGGTGCAGATGGCTGGCGAAAGACGCCTGAAGGTAAACCTCTGGTGATTGAACTGATTACTGGGAATACCAGTCGGGGCCAGCAGCAGGGTGAATTCTGGAAAAAGACCCTGGACAGTATCCATATTCAGCTGACCAGTAAGGCCATGCCATTCGCTGAAGGCATCAAGCTGGAAAAGCAATGTAAAACCATGTTTAAGAGTTCTGCATGGATTGCCGATTATCCGGATGCTGACAACTTTATGCAGTTGTTCTATGGCAAGAATGTCAATGTCACCAACAATGCCTGTTTCAAGCATCCTGAATTCGACCGTCTATACGAACAAACCCAGAGCATGCCGCCTGGACCGGAGCGTGATCTGCTCTACCGCAAAATGACCCGAATTCTAGAAGTCAACATGCCGACCCTGATGCTCTATAGCACCTACCGTAACGCTTTGACCCAACCCCAAATTATTGGACATAAGTCCCATCCGATTCTGTCTTCAGAATGGATGTATATCGATATTAATACGAAAAAGTAAGAAAAAATCTGGAGATGAATATGAAATCAAAATCTTTAAAATTAAGTACCTTATGTTTAATGATGATGGGGGGATATCAAGGTGTAGCGGCAGATACCCAAGTACAGCTGCTGCCATTATTCAAGGCTGCAGAAATTCCGTCTTTATGTGATGCCAGTCTGGACTCCATGCAAAAAGATATCCAGATATTTGAAAATAAGAAAATTAAAAATAAAGCCAAGGCCGGGCCTTATCTGGCTGAATGGGATGAATTGCATGCCAAAGCCCGTGATTTCGGTGCTGCAGTAGGGTTGTACAGTAATGTCGATCCGGATCCTGCATTGCGTCAGGCAGCCGATGACTGTGAACTTAAAATCAGCAAATACCAGACCACCCTGTATCAGAATCCGAAACTGTATGCCCAGTTCAAGAAACTGAAAGCCAGTGATCCGATTGATCAGAAATTTTTAGAAGATATTCTGGAGCAGTTTGAGAACACCGGGGTACAACTCAGTGCAGAAAAACAGAAACGACTGAAAGAAATTATTGAAGAAAGTACCAAACTGGGACAGGACTTTTCCAAAAATGTGCGGGATAACCCTGAAAAAGTTGAATTTACTCCAGCTGAAATGAAAGGCCTGCCAGAAAGTTACATCGCAAATTTAAAGAAAAATGAAAAGGGCAATTATCTGCTCGGCTTTGATTATCCGGAATACCAGCCTTTTATGGAGCTGGCAGAAAGTGATGAAGCACGCAAACGTTACCAGACCGCTTACACGCGTCGCGGGACCGAACAAAACCTGCAATTCATGAAAAAGGCCATTGATCTGCGTTATGAAATGGCACAACTTTTTGACAAGGAAAGCTATGCCCATTCTGCGCTTGAATTCCGCATGGCCAAAACTCCGGAAGCAGTGAACGGTTTTCTGGATGAGGTTTATGCCAAAGTTGCACCTCTAGAAAAGCAGGATGTAGAACAATTACGCCAGTTCAAGGCTGAAACTTTAAAAGTTCCGTTAGAGAAAGCAGAAATTACACGCTGGAATCAGGGTTATTGGAGTGAAAAACTGCGTCAGGCCAAATACAAGGTAGACCAGGAAAAATTGCGGGATTATTTCCCGACAGAAGCATCGCAAAAATGGTTATTCTCTATTTCTTCGGAACTCTATGGCATTGAGTTCAAGCCGGTGAAAGTCAAGGCCTGGCATGATGAAGTGGAATATTATGCGGTACATGACAAGGCTACGGGCGAATTCCTGGGCGGATTATATGTTGATAAATACCCGCGTGAAGGCAAATATGGGCATGCAGCTGTCTGGGGAGCTTATGGCGGCAGTACCCTGAATCAGCGTCGTCCGGTATCGGTACTGGTGACCAATTTTAACCGTAAGGGCTTGAACAGCAATGAACTGGAAACCTTTGTGCATGAAATGGGTCATGCCTTGCACGGGATTCTTTCGAAGACCCGCTATACAGAACAATCTGGTACTTCGGTAGAGCGTGACTTTGTTGAAGCGCCGTCACAGATGTACGAAGAGTGGGCACGTCGTCTGGAAACCTTGTCAAAAGTAGCAGATTACTGTGAGCCGACATGTCCTCGGGTGGATGCTGCCATGACCGAGCGCTTAAAGAATGTGAAGAATTACGGCCGAGGCCTGCATTATGCCCGTCAGGCTTTATATGCCCAATATGATATGGCCTTGCATGGTAAAGATGCAAAAAACATTGAGCCTTTAAAACTCTGGCAGGATATGGAAGGCAAGACCGCCTTGGGTTATGTCAGCGGTCAGCAGTTCCCGGGACAGTTCGGGCATCTGATGGGCGGCTATCAGGCAGGTTACTACAGCTATATGTGGTCTGAAGTCATTGCCCTGGATATGCTTTCATCCTTTGGTGATCAGCTCATGGACAAGAAAGTCGGTGCGCATTATCGTAATACGGTCCTGGCTCAAGGCGGACAAAAGCATGGCGAGCAAATGGTGAAAGACTTCTTGGGTCGTGATCCGGACAGCAAAGCTTTCTTTAATGAAATCTCTGGAAAAAATTAAGGAAGGCAAGCGATGCTGGCATATATTATTCGACGGCTTTGGCAAATGATCCCGACCATGCTCGGGGTGATTTTGCTGATATTCCTGCTGTTTAACTGGGTGGGCGGAGACCCTGCCTATATTCTGGCCGGTAAAATGGCCAATGCGGAACAGATTGAGAACATCCGTCAGCAACTGGGTGTGGATCAACCGTATTACGTACAACTCTGGATCTTTATCAAGCAGATTTTAACCTTTGATTATGGGGTGAGCTGGAGTACCGGAGAATCGGTGGCACAGATTATTACCACACGTTTGGGGCCGTCACTGACCATTCTGATTCCACTGACCATTCTGCAAACCATTATTTCTATCATTCTGGCTTTGGGTGTGGCTTCGGTTCGTGGTTCTTTGACCGATCGTATGATCATGATGCTGTGTACGATCGGTATGTCGATCAGTATTCTGGTGTACATCATTGTGTTCCAGTATTTCCTGGCTTATGAATTGAGCTGGTTCCCAGTACAGGGCTGGAGCGATAATTTCGCTGATAATCTTTTCAAATACGCCTTGCTACCTGTGCTGATTATGTTGGTGGTGAGTATTGCACCAACACTACGCCTGTATCGTAGTTTCGTACTGGATGAAGTTAATCAGGACTATGTACGTACTGCGCGTGCCAAAGGCCTGGGTGAAAACCGTATCATGGGCGTGCATGTCCTGCGCAATGCCTCCATTCCGATTATTACCGATGTGATGGCAGGACTTCCGGCACTGCTGATCGGTGCTTTCCTGATTGAGCGTTTTTTTGGTATTCCGGGAATTGGCCGTGAAGTCATTATTGCAGTAGAACGTTCCGATTTTCCGGTGATTAAAGCGATTACGGTCTATGTCGCTGCTGCGACCATGATATTCAACCTGATTGCCGATCTGATCTATAAATGGGTCGATCCGCGTGTACAGTTGAAGTAGGTGAATTATGCTGAGTGCGATATTTAAAAAAGAACAAGCGGCTGAAGCAGCACCTGAATCGGCTTCAACAGGCTTATGGCAACTGGCCATGCGCCGTTTGAAACGTGACCGGATTGCCATGTTTTCCCTGTATGTGGTGCTGTTTTATCTGCTGCTGCTGGTACTGTCAATGAGCGGCCTGATTGCCAAAGACTGGAATAAAGAAGTAGCGGTCAGCTATGCACCGCCGAGTTTTATCAGTGCAGCGCCAGTTCCGGCTGGATCTGATGCAGAACAGGGTACAGAATCTGTTGCTGTACCGGTCAATCCAGTTGATCCTTTAAAAGATGTCATTGCTGAATTGAATGCTGAAATTGCTGCTGAGCAGGGTGCTGGTGCGGGCATCGATTATTATGGCGTGGTCGATCCGCTGGCAGAAGACATGAAGGCCATTAATCAGGAGCTCGGCGGCCAGCTGATGGATGAAAGTGGGGAACTCAAGCAAAGTCTAGTCTTCGGTGCAGATAAATGGGGACAGGATGTTTTACAGAAAACCATCAAGGGGGCTGAAACCTCGATTCTGGTTGGATTGATTGCAGCCTTTGTCGCTGTACTGATTGGGACTGCACTGGGTGCAATAGCAGGGTATTTTGGTGGTTGGGTCGATGATGTCCTCAACTGGTTTTATAATATCTTTACCTCAATTCCCTATCTGTTGCTGGTTTTGGCCATTGCCGCAGTGTTACAGCAGAAAGGTATTTTATCAATCATCCTGATTTTAGGTCTGACTGGCTGGACCGGGGTCTTCCGTTTGGTTCGTGCCGAATACATGAAACATACGGCACGTGAATATGTGCTGGCTGCCAAGGCGATTGGCGTGAGTAATATGCGTCGTATGTTTGTCCATATTTTTCCCAATGTCAGCCATATTGCCCTGGTACAGATGTCTATTCTGGTGGTGGCATTTATCAAGTCTGAAGTCATTTTGAGCTTCCTTGGTTTCGGTGTGCCTATCGGGGTAGTGTCATGGGGCAGTATGCTAAATGAAGCGCAAAGCGAGCTGATTTTGGGTAAATGGTGGCAACTGGCGGCAGCCTCAATCGCCATGGCGGTATTGGTGACTGCTTTCTCGATGTTTACCGATGCACTCCGTGATGCATTAGATCCAAAACTGAAATAGGAGCGCAACGATGTCTGAAATCAATCCAAGCACAGTACCTGCGTTACTTCGCGTAGAAAATCTGCGAGTCAGTTTTAAAGGTGAATATAAAGAATATATTGAGACCGTAAAAGGGGTTTCTTTCGAGATTCCGGCCAATACCACGGTTGCACTGGTAGGTGAGTCGGGGAGTGGCAAGTCGGTTACTTCTCTCGCCACTATGGGCCTGCTTCCGGCAGAAAGCGCACGTATTTCAAAAGATAGCCAGATCATCTTTGAAGGGAAAAACCTGCTCAAGCTTAAAACCCGTGAAATGCGCCAGATGTGTGGCAAAGACATTGCCATGATTTTTCAGGAGCCGATGTCTTCGCTAAATCCGGTATTTACAGTAGGCATGCAGATTGCAGAAATCCTGCAACTACATTTGGGCATGAATAAAAAACAGGCGCGGCAACGTACCCTGGAGCTCCTCAAAGAAGTGGGGATCCCTGCGCCAGAAACTAAAATTGATGCCTATCCGGGGCAGCTTTCCGGTGGACAGCAGCAACGCGTCATGATTGCCATGGCCATTGCTTGTGAACCTAAACTGTTGATTGCAGATGAACCGACCACAGCCCTGGATGTGACTATTCAAAAGCAGATTCTGGACTTGCTGGAATCGCTGCGTCAGCGTCGCCAGATGTCGATGCTGTTTATTACCCATGATCTGGCATTGGTTGGTGAAATTGCCGATCAGGTGATTGTGATGCGCCATGGGGAAATCCGTGAACAGGGTCCGGTTCGGGAGGTGCTGGACCGGCCTCAGGACATGTATACCAAAGCCTTGTTGCACTGCCGCCCGCAACTCTCGCAACGTCCGCTACGTTTGCCGATGATTAGTGATTTTATGAAACAGGATGGCTCAACCTGGCTGGAAGATATCCGCCTGAATACTCAGCTTCCGCAACGTTCACGTGGACTAAAAGGCGGAGAGGAAATTATTCTGGATGTACGGGATCTGAAAAAATCTTTTTATAGTCGTAAAGGACTGTTTGGCAAAGATGAGTTTCAAGCAGTAAAAGGAATTTCTTTCCAACTGGCCAAAGGCAAGACCTTAGGGCTGGTCGGGGAATCTGGTTCGGGTAAAACCACCATCGGTTTATTGCTGATGCGTCTGCAACAGGCTACGGGCGGTAAAGCACTGTTTCAGGGTCGGGATATTTTGGACATGTCGGAACAGGAATTTACCCAGTATCAACGTAAAATCCAGATCATTTTCCAGAATCCCTATGCTTCTCTAAATCCACGTTTTACTGTTGGACAAATCCTGATGGAACCGATGCAGATTCATAAAATTGGTCAGGATGATGCAGAGCGCAAACAAATGGCCTTGGATCTGTTGGAGCGGGTCAGCTTGCCTGCACAGGCTTTTTATCGTTACCCGCATGAGTTTTCAGGTGGTCAGCGTCAGCGAATTGCGATTGCACGTTGCCTGACCTTAAAACCCGAGATTTTAATCTGTGATGAATCGGTCTCGGCGCTGGATGTATCAGTACAGGCGCAGGTGCTAAATTTACTGCAAGATTTACAGGATGAATTTGGTCTGAGCTATATCTTTATTTCGCATGATTTGTCGGTGGTTAAATATATTTCTGATCAGATCATGGTGATGAATCATGGGGAGCTGGTAGAAATCGCCAATTCAGATGAGCTGTATCAATCGCCACAGCATGAATATACCAAGCGTTTACTCGGTGCCATTCCGCAAGGGATTCCACAAAGTGCCTGATGCATAAGGCATAAAAAAGTCAGGCAATGTGCCTGACTTTTTTTATTTATCTTAATTAAAACTTTTTAAAGCCTTTGTTGACGCCATATGGACGGCGCGGCGCATTTTCATCACGCTCTTCACGGCGGCCGAAACCTTGATCAGGACGGTTTTCACGACGTACAAACTGAGTGCCATTCTGGTTTTCAGCTCTGTCACGACGACCATAAGCATTGTCATCACGACGCTCACGGCCAGTATTATTTTGTGGTTGCTCATCACTGTCACGACGTTGCTGACGCAAGAAACCGCCACGGCGTGCAGCCATCGGCTTGTCTTGCATACGCTCGTTACGGCGTTTCGCCATACCAAACAAACCAGTACCTTGACGTGGTTTCAATTCCACAGCTTTGGTCAGGTTGTCGATATCGTTTTTATCCAGTTCAATCCAGCGACCGGTACGCAGTTCGCGTGGCAAAATCACAGTACCATAACGGGTACGCAGTAGACGGCTGACTTTCAGGCCTTGTGATTCAAAGATACGACGTACTTCACGGTTACGACCTTCTTTTACTACCACCTGGAACCAACGGTTGATCCCGTCACCACCGAGTTCAGAGAAAGATTCGAATTTTGCCGGACCATCGTCTAGCACCACGCCTTTGAGCATGTTGTTGCGAATTTGTGGTGTAACTTCACCCATGACACGAACTGCATATTCACGTTCGATTTCATTCGATGGGTGCATCAAGCGATTCGCAAGTTCACCATCATTTGTGAATAAAAGCAGACCGGTCGAGTTAATATCCAGACGACCCACCATTACCCAGCGATCGCCCGGAATAGCAGGCAGCTGTTCAAATACAGTCGGACGGTTTTCAGGATCGCTACGTGAGCAGATCTCGCCTTCAGGCTTGTAGTAAATAATGACACGACGACGGATTTCGTCTTCAATCTGGAAGGCAACTTTACGACCATCGATGCGAAGCTCATCACCTGGTTCGATTCGTTCACCCACTTGGGCAATTTGCCCGTTGACACTTACACGACCCGCGGCAATGACTTCTTCCATATAACGGCGAGAACCCAAACCAATGCGTGCAAGCACCTTTTGCAACTTTTCACTCATGACAGCATAACCTTAGAAATAATTATCAACAGTTCACCTATTTATGACTTCGGTGCATTCGCATCGAGGGCCATAAAAGCTTCCTTGGCATCCTGCAGGGGAGGCAATTGGCCCAAACTATTCAGGCCAAACGCATTTAAAAATTGTGGCGTTGTCATTAACAACGCAGGTCTTCCAGGGAGTTCACGAAATCCAGACTCTTTAATCCAGTTCCAGTCAAACAGCGTACGCAAGTTTTGACTGTTATTCGTGACACCACGAATTTGTTCAATATCCGCTCGGGTCACTGGCTGGTGATAAGCAATCACCGCAAGCGTCTCTAGTAATGAAGGCGACAAGCGAGCCGGTCGCTCAGGCCAGGTCTGTGCAATAATATTACGATATTTTGCACGCACTTGAAAACGATAACCTTGTGCTGTTTCAATCAGTTCGATTGAACGGCCATGCATCAGCATGGAAAGTTGTTGTAAATACTGACGTAATTCCTGCTTGCTATAGCGATCTTGAAAAGCTTCTTTCAGACGAGCCAATGAAACCGCAGAGTCGCTGGCAAAAATAATGGCTTCAAGCTGCATTAATACTTCATGCAGATTATCTTCTGCAGATAACAGCGTATTTTGATCGAGTGTCATTGACTGGCTCCTTGAATTGCGAGCGGGGCTTCAATACCTGTAGCAATAATCTGAATTTTTTGTTGTCTGGTTAGTTCCAGCACTGCCATAAAGGTCACCACCATACCCATACGGCCTTGGCTCGGTTTTAACAAGTCCTTAAAACTGAGCACTGCGCCAGTTTCAATACGACTTTCAATATAGGCAATCCGTTCCTCTAACAGTACCGGTTCCTGTTGCACCTGATGAATCACCGGTTCAGGATGGTTAAATATACAAAGCAAGGCATCACGCAATAAATCGCTTGAATAGCCTTCATTCGGCTGCTGGATTTCGCCCAGACTGACATTGGTGGTGAAAGTGTCACGTTCCAGAATCGGCATCTGGCCCAGACGTTCTGCTGCCTGTTTAATTCTTAAATAATTTTCTAAACGGTCAATCAGTTCTTGTTTTGGATCCTGCTCAATCGCAGTCAGGCTTTTTGGTTTTGGTAATAGCAAACGCGATTTCAGATCTGCCAGTAAAGCCGCCATCACCATATAGTCGGCCGTCAGCTCGATATTCAGGGATTTCATCGCGTCCATATAAGACAAATACTGTGCTGCAATCGGCGCGATATCGACCTGTAACAGATCAAAACCGTTTTTTTGAATCAGGTAAATTAAAAAGTCGAGTGGGCCTTCAAAATGTTCTAATAAGATTTCAAATGCCGCTGGAGGAATATACAGATCCTCTGGAATTGTATCCTGCCATTCATCCAGAACCCGAATGTGCGGAGCAGATTCCATAGTGTTATGGATAATTTGAGTCATTACAATTATAGGCCACGCGAATTTTCAAAGGCATGCAAAGGCTTGATTTTCGGTATCTGATCGAAAGAAAAGCACAGGATTAAGCGTTGTCATTGTACTGGAAAAGTAACTTTAAATAAATTAAATAAGCTGTCAAAGCCATAAAAACTTAAAAAAATAATGGAATTTATCAGCTCTTTCAAAATAGCACCGAGAAAAATGGCAGAATTGGGCAGCAAATGCCACGGTGATTTTTAGGTTAAATTGGCTCTCATAATTAAGCGTATCTGGTAGATGATGCCAGTTGATTCACTTCAAAAAAACTCGATCAATACAATGACTCTCATTAAAAGAGAAAATAAGCTAGCTGGCAGGTATTGAATGATTTTTAAACGGATTTCCCATTAAAAAACATAAAATTAATAAGTATTAATAAAATATTTCCCCGTAATTTTTGGTCAAAAATCCCGCTATACTCTCGAAAAATAGTCAAGAATCACAAAAATCAATAAAAAGGTGAAGAAAGCATGCCACTTATTCTGGTTGTTATTGGGATGATCGCATTCGGGGGATTTTGGGCTTATCCCAAATATCAGATTATGCAGCTTGAAGATGAAGCACGCACAGGGCTGAAATCAGGCGGATTTTCAGCTTTTGCGGAACAGGCCCGACCTGTCATGCAGGCCATGAAAATGGATTTTAGTGTGCTGGATCAATATCCCAATATCCGTTTTTACATGCGGCATATGGCCTATGAGGGCGACCAGCTGGATGAGCGGATTAAACTGGATATGCAAGCTATGTCTTGTGAGTCAATCAATTCCTTTAAAGTCATGGAACCCAAGGCACGCACAGCGATGTTGAATGTACTGGAAGAAGATCAGATTATTTTTCATGTGTATCTGAAAAATAAACTGGGTCAAGAGCTCATGCATCATGAACAGAAGCTATCGCAATGTCCAAATTTCATTGCGGTTCGTCATTATGAACGTGCTTCGGATTCTTAAACTGTCTTTGCCAGCCACTGCATACCTGTCGAATTGAAAAGAATAAAACTGCAACCTCTCACCATATGCTGTTTTAGATTTTCATGGTGAGGAATGATTGTATTCCTTGGTCGCAAATTCAATGATACGTTGGCAAGTCTCTGCCAGGCATACGTTCTGGTTTGAATAGATCTGCAACAACTGTCTCACTAGAGCCAACGTCAGGAAAAATTGGTACTCAGTATGATCAATATTTATAGTGAGATGGGGAGAAGGATGTGCTTCGACCAGGGCTGCCTTGGATTGCAGTGTCCAAGGCAGTTCTGCATAGATCAAATCCTGTACAGAAAATTCATGCTGATTCAGGAGCAAGTAAAATAAATCCATTTATTCTGAGTCCTTCAATGTTTGTAGGAAATTCTCAGACCTCATTTATTCAAAGGCGCTGACATCTCCCATACCACGACGAATCACTTCTGGATGATCACCAGATAAATCTACAATAGAGGTCGTGCTCAAGGTGCCTAAACCACTATCTACAAAAACATCAATGCGTTTGCCCAGCTGCATTTCAATATCATAAGGATCATCGAGTGGGTCAGTCTGTCCCGGTAAAATCAGGGTAGAAGTCAATAACGGCTCACCGAGTTCTTTGAGTAACAGCTGACATACCGGATTATTCGGAATGCGCAGGCCAATAGTTTTCTTCTTGGGATGCATCAACCGACGTGGCACTTCACTGGTCGCAGGTAAAATAAAGGTCGTGATGGCCGGTGTATTATTTTTCAGCAAACGGTACATGGCATTGTCCACTTTGGCATAAGTGGCAATATCGGATAAATCACAGCACAGAATCGCATATTGATGCTTTGGGCCCAAACCACGAATTTGCGCAATCCGCTCCATGGCACTCTTGTTCCCAATCTGGCAACCAATCGCATAGGCCGCATCAGTGGGATAGACCACCACATCACCCGCACGGATACGTTCCACTGCCTGACTGATTAAGCGGGGTTGCGGATTGTCTGGGTGTACGCGTAAATGCAGCATAGAGACTACTCCAAGCTTGGGCTGATGACTTATTATGTGGCGCTCAGGCAAGATCTGGCAATCATAAAAAAGGTAGATTTGTGTAATTTAATCAAGCATTTCACGTATAAATTCATCAGATTGTAAACTTTTGCCACCTCTGATGCAGATACAGATACATTGGATAAAGCGCGCTGCATCACATGGAAGTTTGGCTGTACCATTAAAATAAGCCTGTACTTGAGCGTAGACATTATCTTTAAAGCTGGCACCATCACCGCCGTCGCCAGTCAGGTTATCCAAAGAAACCCGAAATTTACGGCCAAAAGCCTGGGCAAACATCCACTCAATTGCCTGTGGCTTGATTTCCACCTGTTCAAATAAAGCCTGCTGTTCACGGGTCCGCCCATCCGGGGCATACCAGTAACCCAGATCAGGCAGCAGGCGGCGTTTGTCTCCGGCAATGGTCCAGTGGCTGATTTCATGCAAAGCGCTATTAAAGAAACTATGGGCAAACTGGATCCGGGCAGGACTGTTTGTACTTGCAGGGAAATATTCTGGTTCAAATTCGCCACGCACTAAAGTGACATTTAAATGGGAAAACCAGTGATTAAAGTGTAAGATGAGCCAGTCCACCTGCTGCGCTTCTGACGATAAATTCGCCCATGGCGAGAGTTGCACTTGTTGTGTTGAACTGTCAGAATCAAGGCTTGGAATTGTGCTAACGAGTGATGAAACATTCACTTCTGTTTGCGGCTGCAACAGATGCATGACTTGAGTTACCCAAATGGTCTGTCGAAATAAGTACAAAATTGTATCTTAATCTTTGACAGAGTACTGATGAATTTGTAGAATTGCCGCCTTAATTATGTCAGCAAATACCTTTCCGGCACAGATTGAGCCGTTTAAATGGGCTGAACAGGGCTTTAAATGGTCAGGTCAACTGCCTTTATCCCGCTTTGTTCGTATCGCTCGTGAAGCTGTTGGATCAATTGATGATCAATTGATTAACATAGACTGTAAGCTATCAATGGATGCCTATCATCGTATTGCATGGCTAGATGGTCACGTTGAAACAAAAGTTCCTATGGAATGCCAGCGTTGTCTGGAAACTGTAGAAATTGAACTGGTTTCTTCGTTCCATTTGGCACTTGTGGATGATGAGTCACTGATAGAGCGCTTGGATGAGGATGCTGATTTCATCGTCCTAGGTGAAAGTGAAGCAACGACCAAAGGTGATTATGATGCACCGGCGACCGCTGATTTGCTCGCGCTGATAGAAGATGAACTGTTATTGTTGATGCCGTTGTCGCCTAAACATGAGTTTTGTGAACATAAGCATCAACCTGCCGTAGAAGAAGTGGCTGAAGAAAAACGGGACAACCCGTTTGAAGTTTTGGCTGCTTTGAAGGGTAAACTTAACTAATTTTTGTGTTATACTCTTGTGTATAAGACAATCGAATTTGTTCTGATCCATTTTTTCGATCTTTGTAAGGAGCCATCATGGCCGTTCAGCAAAACCGTAAAAGTCGCTCTCGCCGTGACATGCGCCGTTCACATGACGCTTTAACCGAGAATGCATTAACTGTAGACCAAGCTACTGGCGAGACTCACCGTCGTCACCACGTATCTAAAGATGGTATCTACCGTGGTCGTCAATTATTCGCTAAAGCATCTGCTGAATAATTGGTGATGTATTAAGCGTCAAGCTTAGTAGAAAAAATGGGAGCATTTAGCTCCCTTTTTTTTGTCTTTGATTTTTAGGTGTATCGGTTTTTTGTTGTATTTGGCAATTACCGCCGACAAAATTACATGCTAAATTGCGCTCCACAATGATTTAGGTGGTCTTATTGGTCAGTCTTCTTGTTAGGATTGAAGAAGCACACCTCTTGAATGAAAGGATTTTATTATGTCTGCTACACCACTCGAACAAGCAGCGCCAGCAACAAAAACTGCATTTGTGTTTCCGGGTCAGGGTTCCCAAAAAGCTGGTATGCTGGCTGAGCTTGCAGAACAGTTTGCGAGTATTCGCGAGACATTTGCAGAAGCATCTGAAGCCGTCGGTTTTGATCTGTGGCAGATTGCGCAAACTGGCGAAGGTCTGGATCAAACCGAATTTACCCAGCCGGTATTGCTGACTGCAAGTATTGCCTTATGGCGCGTGTGGTTGGAATCTGGCGGTGTAGCACCGAAATATCTGGCAGGCCATTCACTGGGTGAATATAGCGCACTGGTCGCATCGGGTGCTTTAAGCCTAGGTGATGCTGCGAAGCTGGTGAACCTGCGTGGCAAATTGATGCAAACTGCTGTACCTCAGGGTGTGGGTGCAATGGCTGCCATTTTGGGTCTGGACGATGCCAAAGTGATTGAGCTGTGTGCACAAGCAACTGCAGCAGGCGAAGGCTCTGTCGAAGCAGCGAACTATAATGCGCAAGGGCAAGTAGTCGTTGCAGGCAATAAAGATCGCGTTGAAGCAGTCATGGCACTGGCCAAAGAAAATAGCGCCAAAGCGATTGCACTGCCGGTATCGGTTCCATCGCACTGTTCATTGATGAAACCTGCGGCAGAACAGTTTGCACCCGCATTGGAACAAACCGCCATTGAGCTGCCACGCATTCCTGTATTACAAAATGTAGGCGCTGAAGCTGCGGCGGATGTCCCTGCATTGCGTCAGGCTCTCACTGCGCAGTTATATCAATCGGTACAATGGACCAAAACGCTGCAATTCCTGCAAGATGAGGGGATTGAGTACATCGTAGAATGTGGTCCGGGTAATGTATTGAGCAATCTGGCGAAACGCTTGCCGAATATTCAAAAAGCACTTCCACTAGACAGTCAATCCCGTCTGGAAGATGCATTAAACACCGTATTGGCGGCAGAAGGGAAAAGTGCATGACACAGGAACGTAAAGTTGCTCTGGTAACAGGTGCAAGTCGTGGTATTGGTGCTGCGATCGCACAACAGTTGATTCAAGATGGTTATTTTGTCGTAGGTACTGCAACGTCTGAAGTGGGTGCGGAAAAATTATCTGCACAGTTTGCTGAAAATGGCGCTGGAAAAGTACTAGATGTGCGTGATGGTGCGGCGATTGATGCGCTGGTAACGGACATCGAACAGAACTATGGTCCAGTCCTTGCGTTGGTCAATAATGCCGGTATTACCAAAGACAATTTGCTGCTGCGTATGTCTGAAGATGACTGGGATGATATTTTAAATATTCACCTGAAAGCAGTTTACCGTTTGTCTAAGCGCGTACTCAAAGGCATGACCAAGGCGCGTTTCGGTCGCATCATCAACATCAGTTCTGTGGTGGCACACTTTGCCAACCCGGGTCAGGCCAACTATTCTGCTGCCAAAGCAGGTATTGAAGCATTTAGCCGTAGCCTTGCCAAAGAAATGGGTAGCCGTCAGATTACCGTAAACTCGGTAGCACCAGGTTTTATTGCGACTGAAATGACTGAGCAGCTAAGCGAAGAAATTCGTAAAAAGATGACTGAGCAGGTGGCATTAAACCGTTTAGGTGATCCGCAGGATATCGCAAATGCCGTAAGTTTCTTGGCTTCGGATAAAGCCAGTTACATTACTGGTACAGTTATGCATGTAAATGGGGGCTTATACATGAGCTAAGCTCAAGTATAAACTTTCCAAATTTTTTAGATTCAATTAAACTAACGGCATTAAAAACGCCACAAGCAATGAGGAGAATTCCTGTGAGCGATATCGAACAACGTGTTAAGCAAGCAGTTGCAGAACAACTTGGTATCAAAATCGAAGAGATTAAAAACGAAGCATCTTTCATGGATGACTTAGGTGCAGATTCTCTAGATCTAGTTGAACTTGTTATGTCTTTCGAAAATGATTTCGACATCACGATTCCTGATGAAGATTCTAACGAAATCACAACTGTTCAATCTGCAATTGACTACGTTTCTAAGAAACTAGGTTAATCGCCGATTTCAGCTTTGCTGAACATAAAGACCACCCTAGAGGTGGTTTTTTTGTGTCTGCTTTTCACATGAATGGAGGTTTTACAATTCATTACCTTTCTGTCACCAATGACTAACTATCTCTCTAGAGTTTTCATTATAAAAATAAGAGTGATGTGACATTAACAACAAGAATGGAGTCCGCTATGGGTCTTTTTGATTTTGTAAAAGGTATCGGTAAGAAGAATACAGCTGCTGCGGAACCACAGGCTGCACCTACAACGACAACGCCGGCTGCAGCACAACCTGCGGAGCCTTCTGCTCAGGAAGTGGCAAATAAATTACTCGGCCATGTGAAAAGTCTGGGCCTTCCGATCACTGGTTTATCCATCAGTTATAATTCAGCCTCGGATCTGGCCACGGTCAGAGGTCAGGTGCAAAGTCAGGCCGATCGTGAAAAAATTATTCTGGCGGTGGGGAATATTGATCATGTGGCCAAAGTGGATGATCAGCTTACGGTCAGCAGCCCTGAACCGGAAAGCAAATTCTATACGGTAAAATCGGGGGATAGCTTGTCAAAAATCTCGAAAGAATTTTATGGTGATGCCAATCAGTACAATAAGATCTTTGAGGCCAATCGCCCATTGCTCAAAGATGCTGATGATATTTTCCCGGGACAGGTACTCCGTATTCCTGCTTAAGGTTTAATAAGTCCAATCAATGTTCAATCTCAAAGCCCCGTTTGGGGCTTTGTTGTTTTTGCTGGTAGCTTTAGAAATTCAAAATCATTAAATACCCAAGTCCAGATATAAACTTTCTTTGACTTCTTCCATCACTACATAACTATGTGAAGATGCAGAAGCGGGCAGTTTTTTCAGTAAATCCCCCAGTAAACGGCGATAAGCACTCATTTCTTTTAAACGTGCTTTGACCAGATAATCAAAATCACCGGAAATTAAATGGCATTCCAGGACTTCTGGAATCTCAGTCAGATTACGAGCCACCTGATCAAAGACATCTCCTGATTTGGCGGAGAGTTTGATTTCCAGAAAAACCAGCAGGTTGCGCTCCAGCATTTCCGGATTTAAACGGGCGTAATAGCCCATGATGATGCCTTCGCGCTCTAGCCGTTTTACCCGCTCTGAACAGGGCGTGGTCGATAGATTGACGCGTGCTGCAAGTTCGCTAATGGCAATCCGGCCATCGCGTTGCAGGATATCCAGAATCATGCGGTCAATGCGGTCTAATTTGCGCATCAATATTTCCCTCTTTTTTTTAATTCTGCCCGAAAAAATATTTATTTCACTGAATATACAGTCTGAATATAGTGAATTTAACTATTAAAGCAAAAATATACTAGTGAAATAAACTGAAAAGATGTTTGAGGGTTAAGGTAATGCGCGTATTGGTTTTAGGTAGTGGTGTGATTGGTGTGGCAAGCGCTTACTATCTGGCGCAGCAGGGAGCGACCGTGACTGTGTTGGATCGTCAGGCAGGTCCGGCGCAAGAAACCAGCTTCGGTAATGCCGGGCAGATTTCTCCAGGATATTCGACCCCTTGGGCTGCACCAGGTATTCCATTTAAGGCAGTCAAATGGATGTTTCAGCATCATGCACCGTTGGCGATTAATGTCGATGGCAGCTTGTGGCAATTGCAGTGGATGGCACAAATGCTGAAAAACTGTAATGCGCAGCATTATGCAGTCAATAAAGAACGGATGGTGCGTGTGGCTGAATATAGCCGTGACTGTTTGCGTAATTTGCGCCGTGATATTGGCATCTCTTATGAAAACCGTTCAAAAGGCACTTTGCAGATTTTCCGTAAAGATGCGCAGCTGGATGCGGTGCAGCGCGATATTGAAGTTCTGAAAGAAACCGGAGTTGAATTTGAACTACTGGACCGCGATGGATTGGCGCGTGTAGAACCGGCATTGGCACAGGCAAAAGACAAACTGGTAGGTGGTCTGCATTTACCCAATGATGAAACAGGTGACTGCTATCTGTTTACCAATGCCCTGGCAGAACATGCCAAAGGGATGGGTGTAGAGTTTAAGTTCAATCAAAATGTTGAAAAGCTGATTGTAGAAGGTGACCAGATCAAAGGTGTTCTGGTGAATGGTCAGGTACTCACGGCAGATAAATATGTGCTGGCCTTTGGTAGTTATTCACGTGATTTCCTCAAACCGCTTGAACTGAATTTACCGGTCTATCCGGTGAAAGGTTATTCACTGACCATTCCGATTTTAGATCCGGCCTATGCACCACAATCTACAGTACTGGATGAAACCTATAAAATTGCGATTACCCGTTTCGACCAGCGCATCCGCGTAGGGGGAATGGCTGAACTGAGCGGTTTTAATTTGGGTCTGAATGAAGATCGTCGCGGCACGCTGGAAATGGTGACCCGTGATTTATTCCCGGGGGGTGACATGAATCAGGCCAGCTTCTGGACAGGCCTGCGTCCAATGACCCCGGACAGTACGCCAATTATTGGGAAAACCCGTTTTAAAAACCTGTTCCTGAATACTGGACATGGCACGCTGGGTTGGACCATGGCCTGCGGTTCAGGGAAATTAATCAGCGATCTGGTTTTGGCACGTGATCCTGAAATTAGTACCGAAGGATTGTCATTGGCGCGCTATCACCAGGCGGCTTAAGACTATCTGAGGCGGAATATTCAAGGAGGAATGTATGCCACGTCCCATTACTGCAATTATCCATCAACAGGCGCTTGCGCATAATTTAAGTGTGGCGCGCCAATGTATGCCCAATAGTCAGGTATTTGCCGTGGTCAAGGCCAATGCCTATGGGCACGGGATTGAACGGGTCTATGCGGCACTTCAAGGTGCGGACGGTTTTGCCTTTCTGGATATTGAAGAGGGTAAACGACTGCGTGCGCTGGGATGCAAGAAGCCGTTGCTATTGCTCGAAGGTATTTTTGCTCTAGCGGATTTATTTGAATGTGCGAAGAATGAAATGAGCTTTGCCATTCATTCCTCGCATCAAGTGCAATGGTTGAAACAGTTTGCCGAAATAGTGCCAGATGCACAGTTTGATGTGTTTTTGAAAATGAACAGCGGTATGAACCGTCTGGGTTTTGAGCCACAGCAATATGCAGAGATCTGGCAGGAGCTGCATCAACTAAATAATGTCCGTTCAATCACGCATATGACCCATTTCTCCGATGCGGATGGTGAGCGTTTTGGATTGGATGGAATTGAACATCAACATTTCATTTTTAATAAAACGATTCAGGGGTTTGAAGGTAAAACATCACTCAGCAATAGCGCAGCCATTCTGCGGCATCATCAAACCCTCCATTCCGATATCGTACGTAGCGGCATCATGCTTTATGGTAGTTCGCCAGATTATCCAACACACACGATTCAAGACTGGAATTTGCAACCGAGCATGAGCTTACGCAGTGAAATTATCGCCATTCAAATGATCCAGGCAGGTCAGAGCATTGGCTATGGTTCCAAATTTATTGCCACACAGGATATGCGGATCGGGATTGTGGCCTGTGGTTATGCGGATGGTTATCAACGGTTATCGGCGACCGGTACGCCCGTGCTGGTCGATTCAATCAAAACACAGACATTAGGTCGGGTCAGTATGGATATGCTGGCGGTAGATCTGACTGCGCTGCCGCAGGCGAATGTGGGGAGTGAAGTGGTACTTTGGGGACGATCTTCCCAAGGTGTGGCTTTGCCGATTGATGAGGTGGCGGCCAGTTCAGGCACGATTGGCTATGAGCTGATGTGTGCGGTGACCGCCCGGGTTCATTTCCAGATTGACGCTTAAATTTTTAATTTAAATTTTATTTAAATATCCCAAATAAGGAAGATTAGCATGACACAGGACAATACAGCCATTCAGCGACTCAACAGCAATCAAATCATGAGTGCGGTGACGATTCATCATCAAACTGTGTATCTATCAGGTCAGGTGCCGAATAGCACAGATCTGGATGTACGCGGCCAAACACAGGAAGTCTTTGCAAAAATTGAGGAATTGCTCGCACTGGCAAATACTGATAAAAGCCGGCTGATTTCTGCACAATTATTTGTCAAGCATCTGGATGATTTTCAAACCGTGAATCAGCTTTGGGTAGAATGGTTACAAGGTCATGGCACGCCGGCACGTGCTACGATTCAGGCAGATTTGGTCAATCCGGACTGGCTGATTGAAATTGCAGTTATTGCAGCTCAAGCTTAATTGAATTTTTGATATTGAAATCTCCCATGCAATGATTTAAGTCGTTTTAGTGCAGTAAATCTCACTGAATAGCGCAGTAAAAAGTATGAAAATGTCATAATAAGCGTTCGAGGACTGAACGTTGTAAATTCAGCTTGATGCTGTTGTAAAGATTAAAAAGGATGTAAAAATGAAAACCACCCCGGACACAGAAGACGTAAAATCGTCGCCGCATGAGTTACAACGAAAACTCTCTAACCGACATTTACAGTTAATCGCCATTGGTGGCTGTATCGGTACCGGCCTGTTTATGGGATCGGGAAAAACCATCTCCCTGGCAGGTCCTTCAATTTTGATCATTTATATGATCATTGGTGGCATGTTCTTCTTCCTGATGCGTGCGTTGGGTGAAATGCTGTTGTCCAATCTGCATTACAAATCCTTTATTGATATGGCCCATGACCTGATCGGGCCGGGTGCTGGCTATTATATTGGCTGGTCATACTGGCTGGGTTGGGTGCTGGTAGGGATTGCCGATCTCGCGGCGATTATTAACTACTTGAGTTTCTGGCTGCCCGAAGGCATGGCCTTTACCCCGATGGGGCAGGCCATGATTAGTGTGGGTTGTGTGCTGTTTATTCTCGCGATTAACCTAGTCACGGTAAAACTGTTTGGTGAGATTGAATTCTGGTTTGCACTGATCAAGATTTTAGCTATTCTCGGTTTGATCTTTGTCGGTGGTTATATGGTGTTTAGCGGTTTTCAGGCACCGAGTGGCGCCGTCGCCAGCTTTAGTAATGTCTGGGCACATGGTGGTTTATTTCCCAAAGGCTTTACCGGTTTTCTGGCAGGCTTCCAGATTGCCATGTTTGCCTTTGTCGGGGTGGAACTGCTCGGTACGATGGCGGCAGAAACCAAAGATCCAGAAAAGAATTTACCTAAAGCGGTCAACGCCATTCCTACGCGGATCATTCTGTTCTATGTATTGTCATTGCTGATGATCATGTCAGTCACACCGTGGCATCTGATTCCTGCGGATCAAAGTCCTTTTGTGAGTTTGTTTCTGTATGCCGGTATTCCAACTTCAGCCATTATCATGAACCTGGTGGTGTTGTCGTCAGTGATGTCCTCTATGAACAGTGGCGTATTCTCGACCAGCCGTATGTTGTTTGGTCTGGCACGTGACGGACAGGCGCCTCAAGCTTTGGCGCGGTTATCTAGCAGAGCTGTACCAGCCACAGGGTTATTTTTCTCCTGTGCTTTTATTATGTTGGGGGCAGCATTTCAGTATTTTGTACCAAACACCATGGAAGCTTTGGTGGTGTTTCAAAAAGTATGCTGAAAAAAAGCAGGTTGGATTTTGATAAAATAGAGAAATGCGAATAACTCTAGAAATCAAGTGTCCAGCCTGCCTAAGTGACAGTATAAAGAAAAATGGCAC
>NZ_JBWZQN010000059.1:0-22527 GCF_056724605.1 Prolinoborus fasciculus
GAAAATGTATATCGTTGGCAGAAGAAATTATTTAGACCAATTATCAAAAACTTCATTGATGACTTTATTCTCGATAAAAATCATCTGCTACCACAGAGAGTCTATAAATAACAGTGCGTAAGTCCTATTAATATTAAAAATACCCATTTTCAGGGATAGCCCAATCGGCACGAAGCGTCTTAAATAGCCTTAGACACAGAAAATAAACAGAAAAATAAATACCTGTGTTGGTAATACCCGATCCTTTCTGGTTTTGAGTCATTCGTTTGTGGGGAAACCTTTCAAAGCCAGAAAGGATCTTTTACTTTCAGCACAAATCCACATGAATTCTTCTATGAATATTTACACAATAGCATGAGCAAAATCTTGAACATTTATTGGTAGCAAACAGGCATAAAAAAAGCCCGGAGAAGGTCGCTCCAGGCTTGGAAAACTGATGTATTAATTAAAATATAATGGTTGATCAAAAAACCTAATCTGCAATACCATAATTATTAGAATAATAATTCTAGACTTGCAAGGCTTTTATCGAAATTTCATGCTTTAAGTGGGCACATTCCGATAAAAGTCATTCTGGCTTAACTGGAAATTTTATCGTATTTAAGGTCGATCAGACTGATATTACCACGCAGGACATCGGCAAACATGCGCCAGTCCGAGATAAAGCTATATACAGGCTGTTTGAAGCTGGCTGGTTTATTGCGCTCAAAGATAAAATGACCGACCCAGGCACAGGCATAGCCCGAGAGTAAACCATATGCAAAATATCGCGGCTTGCCTTGACGAATGGCTTTGGCAAAACAGTATAAACCGATGCTACTGCCGGCCACGTGCAGACGGCGGCTAATAATATGCCGATGCTCAGTCAAATAGAAGCGATAAAATTCATGATAGTTCTTAATCGGCATCTGGGGCTGAACCATCACCTCATTCTTACTTTCTGGTTGTACTTGTACATTCATCTGTCATCATCCTGACGTTTTTTGTTTTACCTTAGCGTATATTTTAGCCAAATAACAGCCTTTTGATGCGCGCTTCAATGCATCTTGCACATCCCCATGAAGGCCTGAATCCGATCGTTTTAGCCTAAAATGAACCGATGAAATCTAAGTTTCAAACTTCTGTTTAAGCTTTTTATGCTCAGTCAAGTCTTACATGCATTTTGATTTTGGTTACAATCTGCTGCGCACAAATCTAAAAATATAATTGCGGCTGCTGTCCGCCTCATTTTAAAACCTTATTCAAGTGAAGATTCAGTACTTAATTGCACTGAACAGATAGGATGATCATCATGGTTGAAGTTGAACTCAAGTTCCAAATTCCTGTGGCACGACGCACTGCGCTGCTCAAGGCACTTGATCCGAAAAAGTCTCAACAGATCCAGCTTCAAGCCAAATATTATGATACTACCGACCGTCAACTGGCCCGGCATGGGGTGGCACTGCGTCAGCGTCTGGAAGGTACACGTTGGGTGCAAACACTAAAAGCGGCCGGGAAAAGCCACATCGAACGCTTTGAACATAATCATGATCTAGGGGAATTAACCGCATCTCCTGAACTGGATTTAGATATTTATAAAAAATTTCCAGAAGCCGGGGCAATTCTCAGCAATGCGCTCAGCAATCAGTTCAACCAGCTCCAACTCCAGTTTGAAACCGATATTGCCCGTACGTTAAGAGTGATTGACTATGAAGATACCCAGATCGAAGTCAGCCTGGATATTGGACAGATCCGCACACAGGATGCTGAGCAAGAAGTACATGAAGTCGAGTTCGAACTAAAAAATGGTTCAATTCAACATCTGCTGGCCTTCAGTTTTGAATGGGTCAAGAAATACCAGCTCTGGCTCGATGTACGTAGTAAGGCCGAAATAGGCAATTTATTGGCCACTTCACAGCGCGTCAGTCCTGCGACCCTTAGCAAAGAATTTCAGATCAGCAAAAAAGACAGCGCCAGTAAAACCATGTGCAGTCTGATTGCACAGCAGATGCAGCATTTATTGCCGAATATCGCGGCGATTGCAGCTCAGGTAGCAGAGCAGGAACATATTGATCAGGCACGACTGGCACTGGATCACTTATATCTGACCTTGCTGCTGTTCAAAGACTGGCATCCACAGCTTTCGGACAAATGGGCACATCAACTGGCGGCCTTTAAGCAGCAATTTGAACATTTGCAACATTTACAGCATATGCAAAACAGCTTGGCCGGTTTCCTGCAAAATCCCACCACGGCAGAAAACCTGAGCAAAGATATTCTGTATGCGCAGGAGAAACTCGGTAATCTGGTCAAATCTACCCAGAATGTGCATCATTATCTGGAATTACTGATGTTCAGTTTAAATGAAAATGAGCATGCCTCGCTGGACTTGAAAACTGCTGCTCAAACTACCTTGCAACAGCAATATAAAGCTTTGCAGGAACAAATGAACCAGACCGATATCACTGATTTTGAAAGTCTGGATCAATTGTCGGGCCGGATTCAGGAGCTCAAATTCAGCTTTCCGATTTTAACCACGATCTATGATGTCAAAAATTTGCAGAAATACAGCAAAGCGCTGAACGATGCTCAACTGGCAGCCAGTGAATATCAAACTTTGGCCTCTTCTGCAGTTTATATTCAGCAGACCGAGCTGGAAGCAAGTGACTGGTTTGTGCTGGGCTGGCTGACCGCCAAGCAGGAAGTCTATGCGCAGAAACTGCTTGAAGCGACCGAACAGTTCTTGGTCAGTCGTAAATTCCTGAAATAAAAATATTGAAATAAATATCACAAGAAAAACTCAAAGCACGCCTTCTCTGGCGTGCTTTTTTGTTGCAGAAGCACATCACACCCCTGCCGATCTTTGGGCTATATTAATCTATAAAACCAACATCGCGGAGGAATGACCCGATGGCAGAAATAGAACTCAAATTCCAGATTCCGCCACAGTCTCGTGTGCAATTTGAACAGGACATCCAGAAACTTCAGCCGACTCGGCATCGTCTGTGTGCACGCTACTTTGATACTGAAGCGCAACAATTACAACAACATCAGATTGCCCTGCGGCAACGTCTGGAAGGCCAGCAATGGATTCAAACCCTGAAAGCAGCGACTGAACAACAATTTGAACGTTTTGAACTTGAGCATGAATTAAAAAGTCCTCCGGAACATTGTGATTTTCAGTTATATCGCAAACATAAACCGGCCAAAAAAATCCTGAAACAGGCGCTCGGTGATCTGGAGACACCGCTTATTCTGCAATTTGAAACAGATGTCGTACGGTATGTACTCACAGAAAGTCATCTGGACAGTAAGATTGAAATTGCCTTTGATGTCGGAGAAATTCGACACAATGATCAAGCCATCGATATTTATGAAGTCGAATTTGAGCTTAAATCCGGCCAGCTGAGTGAATTGATTGATTTCATTCAGCCCTGGGTTCAGCGTTATGCTTTGTGGCTGGATACACGGAGTAAATCCGAACGCGGTTATGCCTTATTACATGGTGAAGAGAATCTGCCGGTTCAGCATCAGCTTCCCTTAGTGCTTGAACAGAAAGATCAGATCATTACGATTTTGCAAAAGATTGTCGTCAATTGTTTGGCTCATCTTTTCCCAAATGCGATGGCGATTGCTGCCGAAAATTATAATAGTGATCATGTGCATCAGGCACGTGTCGCGATTCGGCGTTTGCGCAGCGCATTTAAAATTTTCCAGTCCGTGACCGAGCATGTGCAGCCAGAATGGCCGGAACAGCTGCGGGATATTTTTCAGCAACTGGGTTCTACCCGAGATCGCGATGCCTTGGCAGAAAGCCTGATTCCACAACTGGAAAAAGCAGGTTCCCCCTTACTGAAATTACCCCCACACCGACAAAAACAGCCAGATATCAGTGTGCTGTTCAGAAGTCCTGCTACCGTAGAACTAATGCTGCAACTGTTCAGCTTTAGCCAAGAAAAAACGGATAACAAAGCCAAGTCTTCACATAAGATTTTGTGTAAAGGCCTGAGCAAGCTGCACCAGCAAATCTGTCAGGATGCCGAGAACTATCAAGAACTGGATATTGAATCCCGGCATCGGACACGCAAACGGGTCAAACGCTTACGCTATAACGTAGAATTCTTGCAAAGCCTGTTTCCTGAAAAAGAGGTTAAAGCTTATTTAAAAGCCTTAAAACCCTTGCAAGAAAGCCTTGGGCATTATAACGACCTATTTGTTGCAGACGAATTATTTAGACCTTATGTCAAACAACAGGCCAAGGCCTGGTTTGTGCTAGGCTGGATAAGTGCGGAACAGCAGCGTTTGTCGAACGAAGCAGCAGAGCGTTTACAGCAGTTTGCAGAAAATACTAAGCCCTTCTGGTAAGACCGGGCTTGGTCAAACTGTGCTAGCGATATTTGCCGAATACTTTCCAGATATTATTGTCTGCCAGAGGATCGTTATAACTGTCGCTGCGTTGCTTGCGTGGCTTATCGCGTGCATCGACCAGTTCAAAATGTGGCTCAACACTCAGCACAATCCCATTCACATAAAAACGGGTGCGCGTATATTCGCTCTGGCCATGCTGAAACACATAAGTGCGTAAATCCACAAATTCACGGTGTGCCACCAAAGCTGCAGTATCGTCACTATCAAGCCACTGCCGCATGGCTGCAATCTGCTCGGGTTCGAACTGGCCGCATTTTTCGATCAGGCTGGCGACCCCACGAAAAGTTTTGGATTCCTTGGCGCGGGTTTTATTAATGCGAATCCGGTCAACATGAAAATAAAACAGCGGCAAGTTTAAATGACTCGGCAGATGGATCGCATCCAAGATTTCATCTTCCATAAAAGGCTGAAACAGATCCTGTGCCCTTTCAATCAGCCCGAGCCACTGGCTATAGTATTCATCTACCTGTGACTGGCTGCCATAATAAATCGGCAAGCCTTCAACATTGGCTAGATTTGCCGGTGGCCAAATATTCTGGCGCAATAAGGCAATATCACTTTTTAGGCTTTGTACTGCAATCGCATCCTGCATGGCATTCACTTTTATATGCTTAGGCTATTTTTTAGATTAAGGCAAAGGTTTAGTTTCTGCAAGGCTTTGCCTATAATTAACGATTGAGATTTTAGTGTTAGGAACAAATTCATGGTTCAAAAGATTGAAGCAACCGATGTAACCGAAGAAGAAGCGTTAAATGCGGCATTCTTTGAACGTGCTGATGAATTTATTCAACAAGCCAACGAGTTTTGTCGCGTAGAAAAAGGTTCACAGGAAAAACCGAGCGATAAGCGCGGTCAAGTCAGTGCGGCGATGTTATTTGGTACTGCCCGTTTCAATACCTGGGTGGCAGCGAATAACTTTAAAGATGGCAATGAAATGCGTGATGCCAAAGATCAGGTCATGTCTTATATCTTGCAGCAATTTCAAATGATGCTGGAAGATAACTATGATGAATACTGTGAACAGTTCGAAAACTATTTGCGTTTCCGTCACAATGAAGAGTTTCATGCCAACAAGCATAACCATGATCACAAGCACGATCATTGATTAAAATACGAAAAGCCCCGCGGGGCTTTTTTATTTGCCGTGATTTACTATATTGACTTTGAAATGATTTTTATCCTATATAAGTTGAATAATAAATAAACTAAAATAACGTATAGCATGCAGCAACTTCCCTTCCAGATCATTGACCCACATATTCACCAATGGGATCCGTACAACACCCCACACGCGGCAGCGCTCGCGGTCAAGCTGTTTGGCAAACATCCCAGACTGCTGGACAAAATGGAAAGACTGTTAAAACCCAAAGACGTCATTGAGACCATTGGCCTGACTCAGCACCTGACTGCACCTTATCTGCCTGCAAATTACAAGAAAGATGCAGGACATTATGAAATAGAGCAGATTGTGCATGTTGAAGCCAGCTGGCATGACCATAAAGGTACGGGGGTGGTAAATGAAACCCGTTTTATCGCTGGGCTTCCTTTTGATCAGCACATTATCCAATTGGGTGGAATTGTCGCCACGGCGGATCCGCGGCAGAAAAATTTTAAACAGTTGATTCAATTGCATCGCGAAGCTTCTCCCAAGTTTCGGGGCATCCGTAAAATGGCTGCAGTACATCCAGATAAAGGGATTCATGCCTGGACCGATGAACCGCATCTCTATCGCAACACAGATTTCCTGAAGGGCTTTGAAGAACTGGCCAGGCAAGATTTAAGCTTTGATGCCTGGGTGTACTCTACCCAGATTGCGGATGTTACTGCGCTGGCCAAAGCCTTTCCAAACACCCCTATTGTGCTGGATCATCTGGGTACGCCCGCAGGTTTATTTGGCAAAGTGGGCAAAGCTACAGGCAAGACCGAACAAGATCGCACCCAGATATTTGCGGACTGGAAAGATCAGTTGGCAGAACTGGCCGAATGCAAAAATGTATCGACCAAAATGTCTGGTCTGTTTATGCCAGTCTTGGGACATGATTTTCACACGCAGAAACGGCTGGCAAGTAAACAGGAATTAGTGGAACGTGCCGCACCCGTGATCCAGCATACTTTAGACTGTTTTGGTTCTGGGCGCGTGATGTTTGCATCCAACTTTCCAATGGACAGTGTCAGTAGCTCACTCACCAACATTATTGATGCCTTTAGCGATATTGTGCAGGACTACAATGAAAATGCCTTAAAGTCGATTTTTTATGAAAATGCTAAACGTTTTTATCGACTTTGAGTAGATGAGGACATGCTAAGTTGGATAACAGATTCCAGTCTAAATACGCCTTCAGGCAAAGGACTATGTATTTTACTCACTATTATTTCAAGCTGGATAACGTCTTATTATTATCAAATGGTGATCCATCATTCTTTTGATCAAGATATTGCTTTCGTTTCAGCTTTGATTGGCTGTGGAATATTGATTTTTTTTCTTATTGTATCTGTTTGGAGTCTGCCCCTATCTATCCTTGCGGGCATAATCGGAGGGATTATTTTTAGCCATAGAGCAACCTAGAGCATAAAACTAAAATAAAAAAATCCCCTCACTTGAGGGGATTTTTTATCAACACTACGATGTTTTAACTTGCTTACCGTACTGATCAGCCATCACTTCCACCAGCTGGTCCGGCTTGATGTATTTTTTGATCATGGCATCAATATCGGCTTTGCTCAGTTGAGCAATCGCCTGATCACGTTTTTCCCGGTAAACCAGATTACGGTCTTTTTCCAGCTGTGGGATCAACATAGTGTGAATACGACGATCATCCTCGAGTGCAGTTAAACGCTGTTTCAAGATACTGGCTTTTGCCGCTTCCACTTCCTGTTCAGTCACGCCACGTGTCAGCAGTTCATTCAGTACCTTATGCACTGCCTGAGAAACCTGTGCGGATTTTCCAGCCGTATAATTGGCACTAATCATCATTGCACCCACATCTGCCCATTCATCGAGTTGCACATCTGCACTAAAACCATAGACTAGTGCATTTTTCTCGCGTAACTCTTGTGCCAGTCGTGACGACAGCTGTGAATCACCCAGAATATATCGAAATACCTGTAATGCAGGTGCATCGGCATGATCAGCACCGACCGGCATGCTCATAAATGCCTGATAACTCCCGAATTCACGCTGCTCAGACAAAGCATGAATTTTCTGGGCTGGGTAGCTTCGATATTCCGATTTTAGACGCTCATAAGGCTGTGCAGCTTTCCAGTCTGAAAAACTGTTTTTCAGTACATTTTGCATCGATTTCGGATTAAATTCGCCCGTAACCGCTATTTGCGCATGCTGGGTTTTTAAAAACTGCTGATACAGTGCCATAACCTGTTCGCGAGTCGCTTTCTGATACTGTTTTTTGGCCAATTCCGGCTCGAAATGAAAACGCAGATCGCCAGGCTGATAAATCTCGATCGTTCGAGCCATCGTCAAGCTCGACACGGTATCTGGTTCAGTATAAGGACGATCCAGACTGGATAAAGTCTGCCCCTTGATTAAATCAAACTGACTTTGCTCAAATGCCGGCGTTTTCAGCACATCAACCACATACTGGAAAAACTCCTCAAACTTTTCTTTTTTGGCGCTGATCTGCAAGGTCAGGCCATTGCCGGATGCACCGGCAGTTGCCGAACCACCTACTTCAATAATTTTATCGGCAATCTGCTGCAAGCTTTGAGTTTTCGATGAGCGCAACATTAAATAAGCGGTCAGATCCAGAATCTCGCCTTTATTCATCAGGCTTTGTGCAGTACCAAAATCCAGTGAAATTGTGGCATAAACCTTGTCATCGCGGGTAGTCGTCGGAAACAACGCGTATTTAATGCCATTTTTCAACTTGCCACGCTGAATCTGTTTGTCTTTACTGTACAAATACTGTTTGGATTCCTGGACATATTGCTTCACTTCAGCCTGATAAACACTGACATCTTTCAGTGGCTCTTCTGCTTCAGTCTGTTGATCCAGAGTTTTTGCCGGTGCTTCTGTTTGTGCCAGTTCCTGCGCTTTTTTCTGATCTTCCGGGGTAGGTAAAATATTGCCAGAAATCCGGTATTCAGGTTTTAAAAAATTCTTATAGACCTGATTGACCTGATTCACATTCAGGTTTTGAATCGCGCTCAGATCTTTAAAATACTGGCTCCAGTCACCCGAATACGCCACTGCATAATCACTTAAACGTGAACCTAAAGCAGTCGCACTATTTTTAATATTGTCGGCCTGATTTCGGGTCAGATTTTTAGCCCGGTTTAATTCTGCTTCGGTAAATGGCTGGCTCTTTTCTACGCCTTGGATCAGCCCCTTTTCAATATCCTGTGCCTGATGATTCGGAGCATAGATTGCTCCCATAAACACCAGATTAAAGTCTTTATCCAGCCAGGTACTGGATTGCACCGCTGTTGACTTCCCAGTTTCCACCATATTCTGATAGAGATGTCCACTTGGCTGCAAAGTATAGAGCGTTGGCGAAACAGCCAAAGCCGTTTTAATGCTTTCTTCGGATTGATTCAAATAAAGATTAAACTTGGCCAGATCACTGCCTTTCTTTACTGTAAATTCACGCTGTTTGATTTGCTCTGGTTTAAGCGCTGGGACTTTCACTTGCGCTGGTACATTTCGGGATTGAATCGGACTGAAATGCGTATCCAGCTGTTTTAAGACTTCGGCATTATCAAATTTGCCCGAAATGACCACAAAGGCATTATTCGGTGCATACCATTGACGGTAAAAACGGTTCAGCTCCTGCATATTGATGGATTGCAGCTCATTTAGGTCACCAATCGGCAAACGGCCTAAATACTGATTGCCATAAGCAGATTTAAACACCTGATCGATCAATACTGAAAATGGCTGATCCAGACGAATTTCACGCTCGCGTTTTACAATATCAATTTCAGTCGGTACATATTTTTCCTGAAGCACCAGCTTGTCCATGCGTTCGGCTTCGAGAAAAATGACTTCACTCAGCGCAGTTTTTTCAGGACGGATCACATTGGTATATTTGGTCGAGTAATAGTCGGTACTGGCATTAGTCATCAAGGTATATTGATCCAGTCGACGCTGGAATTCATCCCCTTTGACATTTTCTGTGCCTTTAAAGGCCAAATGTTCCAGCAGATGGGCCAGTCCGCCCTTGCCCTGAGGATCATTCAGGGAACCGGTCAGATAGACCGTATTCATAAAAACTTTATTTTCTTTATCATTCGGTGCCAGGATAATGCGCAGTCCATTATCCAGTCGGTATTCTTCAATATTCTGTTCCGTTTTCACCAAAACAGGCTGTGCAAAACTTAGTACACTACAGCCAGACAATACAATAGCCAGACTTAAATTTTTATAACGTAGCAACATTCTTCATCCAAATTATAAATATAAATTTTTATTCGCGCCCATCTTAGAGAATGATTCTTTTTCTGAATAATCTATTCCAAGCCGAACCATCAAAATAACATGCCGCCTCACCTGACGACATGTAGATCTATGTAATTATAAAAATTATAGATAAATTTCAGCCTGCATATATAGCTTGCCGTAACCTGAAATTTCAATTCGTTCCTGATCTTGCAAGGCACAATACAACACCCCACCACGCGCTGATGCCTGATAGGCGACCAGTTCATTTTTACCGAGTTTCTCAGCCCACAGCGGCGCACTTCAAGTTTTACTCTGCCGGTATTTTGAGCAGTAATTGCTGTACGCTTGCCATTCAACTGTTTTAACAGTTCAAAATCAGGTGTTTCATCCAGCACATCCTGTACCGATTCATATTCAATAATATAGCCCTGCGCGTTCAGATAAACCTGTTTAAACGGTTTATTCAGGGCCTGTCTTAAAGCTTCAGGATATTCAGCAACGGGCTCTGCACGACGGATTGGAAAATTCATTCTGATCTTGCTATCCGCATCCTGATTGACTACAAAAATGCCTAAATCTTTTACATGAAAATGAATCGTTTTCCCCGTATCAAATTGATTGAATAGTACAAAGCTGCTGGCCAATGTCGCATGACCACAAAAATCCACCTCCTTAGTTGGCGTAAACCAGCGGATCGCATAATTATCGCTATCGATAACTTTAACAAAAGCTGTTTCAGACAGATTATTTTCCAAGGCGATATTTTGCATCAAACCATCTTCGAGCCATTCATCCAGCACAATCACGGCTGCGGGATTGCCTTTAAACAGTTCCGTGGTAAACGCATCGACCTGGTACATTTTCATTGTTTGAATTCCTGAATATAACGATCTCTAGTTTAAAAGCTTTTTTGCAAGAATGAACTTGAATATGTTAATGATCTCATTAATCTAGCCTATTAAATAAATAGACCAAATGGTGCTGCATGATAAACTCCCATATTCAAAGTGTTCCCTTAGAAAAAGCTTATCGTCTGATTACCCATGGCCCTACTGTACTGGTATCTGCTCAAGATCAGCAGGATACAGATGTTATGGCAGCAGCCTGGGCATGCGCATTGGAATTCAGCCCCGCAAAAGTGACTGTGGTTCTGGATAAAAGCACCAAAACCCGAAATATTATTGAAAATTCAGGTTATTTCGCGCTGCAAATTCCAACATTGAAACAACTGAATATGGTCTATCGTCTGGGTACGCAGAGCTTGCATGATGTGCCGGACAAACTGGCACAATCCGGAGTAGAACTATTTCATTTTCCTGATGCTGATATTCCTGTAGTACAAGGCTGTGCGGCCTGGATACTCTGCGAGCTGATTCCTGAGCCGCATAACCAGCAAATGCATGACCTGTTTATAGGCAAGGTGATTGCAGCCTATGCCGATGATCGGGTCTTCCGCGACGGCCACTGGCATTATCATGAAGTGGATGAAGAATGGAAAAGTATTCATCATGTAGCCGGCGGGCATTTTTATACCATCGGCAATGCTGTAAGCATTGATGATCCAGCATCATAAATTTTTCAAATTTAGGATAAATGAAAATAATCGCGGATGATCAGATGATATCAACCAGCCCCAGAGCATGCGAAATTATGCTACTTTATCTTTAATCTTCATTTGATGTGATGCGCTATGATGCCTTTTAAAATTCACTGTATTGATGTCCAGAATTCACTGCAAAATTATATCTGGTTGCTTGAACATACTGCGTCGCATCAAGTGGCCGTGATTGATCCAACCGAAGCAGAATTGGTACAAGACTATTGTGCTGAACACGGTCTAACCATAAGTCAAATCTGGCTGACTCACTGGCATAAAGATCATATTGGCGGTGTGCCGGGGCTGATCCAGGAACAAAATCTGCCCGTGTATGGCCCACGAGCAGAACTAAGCAAAATTCCCTTTATCACCCATCCGCTTGAGCATGAAGAACAGTTTAATTTTCATGGAATAGATATCCAGGTGATTGCTGTACCCGGGCATACACTCGGCCATATCGTTTATTTTATTGATGCAATTGATGTGCTGTTCTGCGGGGATACTTTATTTGCCATGGGCTGTGGCCGAGTTTTTGAAGGAACATTTGAACAGATGTATCATTCACTGTCCCGTCTGGCTGCCTTGCCGCCGCGCACACAAGTGTATTGCACCCATGAATACACATTATCGAATGCCCAGTTTGCCAAACACGTCGAACCAGATAATCCTGAAATTCTGGAACGCTTCGAGCAGATCGAGCGTTTACGTATGCTAGGCCAGTGCACGCTGCCAAGTAGTATTGAAGATGAATTGCAAACCAATCCTTTTCTGCGTGCAGAAAGCGTGGAAGAATTTCAGCGTTTAAGAACCCTGAAAGATCAATTTTAAACCGGATTCAAAGCTGAAGATCAATGCTTCAGCCGACTCACTTATTTGTCATTTGCGATGCATAGAATGTCATTGAAAGGAACGTACAACTTTTACACAAATCGGAACACGTTGAACTTCCACTTAAAAATGACTTTCTGTACCATTTTTCCTTTCTTATGATCAACCACGTCTCCTATTTTTTAGGAACTAATTTTAGTTCTAACACATGAAATAATGACTTATAAAAAATAGTAGGATGTTTATTAAAATTGGATAAATTCACGGAATATTGCTCAAATAATTATCGTGGAACCTAACAAATGAATAAAAAAGCCCAATTTACTTGAATTAGGCTTTCACCAATAATATAAGTATATGATTTATATAAAATAAAAAAGTATTCCGTATGAAGTGTATTATGTTAATTTTAGGAAATCTCAATAATTATTAATTAGCTTCAATAGTAAAACTTTGCTTTTCATAATTACCTAAACACCATTTGAATTTTTCTAATACTTTTGCATTTACTTGACTGTCCTCATATTCAAATTCATGAAAATCAAATTTTGCATAAAAATTTCTGAGTTCTTCGAATGGCAGGCAATACACTTCTTTTAGATTTTTCTTTTTAGCTGTTTCTACTAAGTACCCAACTAGCTCATTTGCTAGAGATAGTCCTCTAAACTCATCCAGTATATAAATTCCCCCAATTTCGACTTCATCATCATTGAGGTAAACAACCCTGCCAACTCATCGTTATAAGTAACGATTGCAATAATTTCATTGTCTAAAGAGCTTGGAACAAAATCTATCTTTTGATACTGAGCATTTATCCATTCAAGATCGTTTGCAGTTGCTAATTGTATTGCCAATTTTTATTCCACCAAATTAATTCAACTCTAGATTAGAAATAAGGTAAAAGCCTTTAATAGCTCATATACTTCAAAATCCACAGCTCATCAGTCTAGTTAATTTAGATTGGAGTTACAGACTAAATTTATAAAGCAGCACCTATATGTTTATAAAAAGAACTATCTCTAAATCTACAACTTATTTAACATAATGGGCATTACAAGAAGTAAGGTCTGTAAGCCCCAAATAGAAATGTCTGCTTTCAGAGCATGACATTAGTTCTGTCGTTCAACTTTAAAAGTGACATTGGCTATGTGGATCCCGAATGATGATGTGTAGGATAGCAGTAACCAGGTTCTTAGATTCTATTTACTAGAATTGACAACATATGTGTTGCATGAAGCAATGTTAAAGAATCTGGTTACTTTGTGCATAAGTATCCAGTTCACCTTGAGTCACGACACGCACCGCCTGCATTTCATCAATACGTACCAGTAGTAAGCCACCTAAAGCGGGTTGATAACGACGGGCACAGCCAAAAGGCGTATAGGCCACTTTCGACTGAACACTAAAGTTCAACCAGTCTTCATGTCCCAACATCACAGCAACCGGATCAAGTCCCTGCTGCTGCATCAATTCAATTTGTTGATTCACATAGTGCTCAATGGTCAGTTCAGTCATGGTACGAGTATTCAGTTTTAGAATTACATTTCAGACAGTATAAAGCATGCAAATCAGGTTAAAGATCAGAAAACCAGCAGCTGGTATTCTTTTAATAAATAAGTCGATTGGATTTTAATTTTCTCATTGTAGATCTGAAATTTTCTATTTCATACGGTTGATAAAATTATAAAACAACCTGTTTCACTAATAAATTATTGAATTAGAAAATTAATTATCCAAATTTATAACTTATAAAAACTTAATATTTAGTTACAACCTATTCAATATTATAAAAATCATTTACTTAACGCTTAAATTGATTTTTTCTTAATCAACCAATGTTCACTATATACGCAAATTCATTTAAATTAATTTAAATAAAGGCATTTGCCCTTTAAAAGATAATTTTTCACCCTTATTTAAGATTTAACAATGATGAAGGAGTGATCTCGTGAAAAAAGTGGTTAAAGCGAAAAATTTGATTGCATTTCGACTATGGTTAGAAAAATTGGGATATTCGGTACGCACCCTGGCGGATGATCGTGGTTTCAGTTTCAGCTTCAAGAAAGAATATGGCCTGGTGACCTGTGATCTGGCAGGTAATGCCCTGGCACTACAACTAGGCGAGGAATTTGAAGATCACTTAAAAGCCTGATAGCTTCTATTTAAGAGCAGAAAAATAAATTAATCTTTCCACTGATTCAACAGCGCTATTCTCCAGTTATTCAGCCCATTTCGATGGGCTTTTCTTTGTTCACTAAATTTCAGGCAATAAAAAAGCAAGGCATCAGCCTTGCTTTAATATGATGGTGGGGACGGAGAGACTCGAACTCTCACACCTCGCGGCGCTGGAACCTAAATCCAGTGCGTCTACCAATTTCGCCACGTCCCCATCAGGGTACCAACTTAGCGTTGGATTTCTTTCAAACTTTGGCAGAGGATCAAGGATTCGAACCTTGACGAACGGTTTTGGAGACCGTCATGCTACCATTACACCAATCCTCTACTTCCACCCAATATCCAGTTACCCAAATATCGATTGGTGGGGACGGAGAGACTCGAACTCTCACACCTCGCGGCGCTGGAACCTAAATCCAGTGCGTCTACCAATTTCGCCACGTCCCCAATGGCTGTGTATATTATAGAGATAGACCGGCATTGACAAGCGATTTTACAAGCGATCACAGTCTATTCCGCCATAAAATAAACAGTTAGTTCTATTTTTTAATTTTTTATAAAATTTATGCCGAAAATTTGATTCATTTTAGGATATGACCGCCCATTCGTTATTTTTAATCATTTCGATTCAATTCCAATATTTCAAATTAAAACTCAAATGACCTTCTAATCTTGATCAGCATGGACATTCAGAATGCTGAAACTATTATTGATAAATAATGTCTGAGCCAGTGCATGAACTCAAAATAGAATACAGCATAAATAACAACGGCTTTGCCAAATTTCAGGCAATAAAAAAGCAAGGCACTCGCCTTGCTTTAATATGATGGTGGGGATAGAGAGACTCGAACTCTCACGCCCAGAGGGCGCTGCGACCTGAACACAGTGCGTCTACCAATTCCGCCATATCCCCATGGCTGTGTATATTATAGCGATCAGACCTGATTCACAAGTAGTTCTATAGAAAGCTAAATACTTTTATATCAAAAATTAATCAGTTAATTCACTATTGAGCAAATACTGCTCTATTTAGACCAATAGATAAAATTGATAGACACCATGGGACTGATTCATATAACATTTAAATTATTGAATATACAGATCGCATGAATTATTGCAGCAATACAATGAAATTTACTAAAGCCCTGCCCTTGCAATCATTCGCTAGATAATTTAAGCCCAAAACGCATTGATGTTCATCAACCATGACAGCAAAAATCTGGTACTAAAAAAACCGCCCTCAAATTTCAGGCAATAAAAAAGCAAGGCATTAGCCTTGCTTTAATATGATGGTGGGGACGGAGAGACTCGAACTCTCACACCTCGCGGCGCTGGAACCTAAATCCAGTGCGTCTACCAATTTCGCCACGTCCCCATCAGGGTACCAACTTAGCGTTGGATTTTTTTCAAACTTTGGCAGAGGATCAAGGATTCGAACCTTGACGAACGGTTTTGGAGACCGTCATGCTACCATTACACCAATCCTCTACTTCCACCCAATATCCAGTTACTCAAATATTGATTGGTGGGGACGGAGAGACTCGAACTCTCACACCTCGCGGCGCTGGAACCTAAATCCAGTGCGTCTACCAATTTCGCCACGTCCCCAATGGCTGTGTATATTATAGAGATCATTTCCAGCTGACAAGCCGTTTATCATAAAAAAACACTCGTTTGATTAAATAAGAAACAATTCAAGTTTTATTGTATTTTTCTCATTCAATTTCAGTCATTAAGTAGTCTTTCACAGCTTGAAAATCGGCCAATCTATGCTGCTTCTGCTTACTTAACATTTCTTCTAATAAGCCTTGAAAAGCCTGTAAGTGCTGCGGTAACTCAACTTTCAGACGCTGACAATGCAAAAAGGCCCAATCCAGATAATCTGTCGCCTGTAAACGCTGACCACTCAACCACTCATAAAAAATAACACCCAAAGCATAAACTTCACTTTGTAGGCTCTTGGCTTGGCCTTGGAACAGTTCCGGCGCCATATAACGCGGTGTCGCATTCAGTTCATGCAGGTCATTCTGATGGAGTATTTGGACATGCTCAAAATCAAGCAGGCAGACCCTGCCCTGATTATTTGCAAAATGTTCCTGCTTTAAATCGGCATGCAAATAACCCAATTCTTGCAGGCAGATTAAAGGCTCCACAGCTTGCAGCAAATGTTGCCGAATTTGCGTGATGGATTGCTGATGCGGCATGATCTGAAAATGCGCCGGCGCATCGACCAGAATTAAGGCCTGCTCAAATTGTTCATGATTGATCTTGAAAGGCTGTTGAATAATTTGATGTGGAAGGAAAAAATTTAGATCACCTGAGCTGGCATGAGCCTGATAAAAATCCAGCTCATGTTGCCAGCCTAGTTCAGCATGTGGAGATGATATTAAACTATCAGATCCATGCGATATCTGGGTTTTTAGCCAGAGCGCATTTCCCTTGGCATAATAAAGACGCCGACCAAAACCCAGACTACGGGCTTTGGTTCGTAGTTCAAAATCAGAAATATCGAGATGATCTAAATTAAGTCGTGGCAATGTATTCAGGTATTGGATTAAGTGTATGCTGATAATTTAGCAGCTCCAGACAATGCTGAATAGTTTTCCCGACCCGTTCCTGAGTCTCAATGAGGGAGATTTTTGGCCAAGTAGCCCGCTCCCCTTCACGCTGTAAAATTTTAAACAGATACGGCCGCGGATTTTGCAACATATAGCTATAGTGGCGTAGGCTATATTTACCGACAATATTCACATCACCATAATAACGCTGGTCAACTACACCATAGCCATGATCCAGTAGACGGCGTACAGGAGGCAAGCTACCGGCATGTTCCCGGGCGAAATCCATCATTCCTTTGGTAATCACCGCGCCCTGACGGCGAACAATTCGTTGTGGCCAGCTCAAAGTACCTTTACGGAAACGTGAAATATCATCCTGCATGAATGGCACGATATGCGGGTTGGTCTGACTGGCAATGGTATAATTAATATTATACAGGCGTGCCATTTTCTCCTGCGGAAAATCACTGCGCACGCTGCCATCCACCCAGCGGGTTGAACCCATATAAGGCGTATATTGACCATCATAGCGCTTACTGGTCAAACGAACCGGTGGAAACAGAACCGGCACCGCACAAGACGCCAGTACCGCACTCCAGACCAGCAAATCCGGAGAAGTATAGGCATTTAAAATGCGTGCATCCTGTCCAGCATCATAAGGTGCAACCGCAATATTGATATGCAGACCTGAGGTTTTGAGTGCTTCTTCGAAGGTCAGATCACCCAGATTTTCGACCAGAAATTTTTTTAGATATTTTACATCCGCCAGACCACCATTACCTTTCATCAATTCACTCATGGTGCGGAAATGAAAAGCCTCATGAAAGCAATTATGGCCTTTCAAAATATCAATATATTGCGAAGGTTTGGATACACCTAACATGGCGGTCATGATGGCACCCGCACTTGAACCGGACATTACCTTCGGCAACAAGTCCTGCTCCATTAAGGCTTTGCATACACCAGTATGAAACAGACCCAGCGTCGAACCACCGGAAAACATCAGGGCTGGCTGGCCATAGGCGCGCTGACAATGCTGAAAATATTCGATTTTTTCTTCCATACTGAGACAGGTACAGTCTATTGAAGCAATATAGGCTAAGCCTTGGCTGACTTCTTCGACATAATCTTCAATAATTCTTTTAGTGCCCACATAGGCTTCGGTAAACAGTAGAGGATGGGCAATGTTGGCAATATCGTAGCTCAGGCCTTCGCGCAAAATATACATCAGGTCACGGGTGCGCTTTTGTTGTCGATAGCGTCGTAATTTACCCAGACGATGTGCGATCACTTCTGCATCAAAGTAGGGTGAACTGTTATCAAATTTCCATTCCTGTGCACCTGATTCTTCATCTATTTTCAGGGCAATATATTTCCATTCCTCATAGGACTCAGCCTGTTGCAGCTGCTGCTTGAGCTTTTTAATACGATAGGCCTGATGTGGATTAATATCCTGAGTAAAATCTTTAAACAGCATCTGCCTTTTCCCTATATTTATTCTTGATACAGCTCGTACCCAGAGCCAGAAAATGTGTACAAATTTTCTATCCTCTACAATAACGAAAATTCTCTACTTTAAGCAAATTATCATACTTTTCTGGCTTTGACTGTGAATTTTGCAATGGTACTATCTTAGCCATAATTTTAAATCTGTAATGTTAAATCATGGCGAAAATTGAGTTACCTGACCATATTTTAAATGCCCTTTCGACTGTTCTGCAGCAACTTCAGCAAAGTCTGCCCGAACTAAAACAAATTCCTGATTTTTCTGCTCATGCCTATAAATGGCAACATGGTGAACTCAAACCTATTCATCAGCTTAGACAGATGGAACTGGCCGATTTAAAAGGGATTGAGCGACAAAAAGAAAAAGTCATCCAGAACACGTTGCAGTTTTTAAACGGCTTACCTGCCAATGATGTCTTACTGACCGGTTCACGCGGTACGGGTAAATCCTCCATTGTTCGTGCCCTACTCACCGAGTATGCAGATCAAGGGTTACGATTAATTGAAATCGAACGGGATGACTTATCTGATCTGCCTCAGATTCAGCGACTCATTGCAGAGCGTCCAGAAAAGTTTATTGTCTATTGTGATGATCTGGCTTTTAATGCTGAAGATGAAAATTATCGCAGTTTAAAAAGTGTTTTAGATGGCTCTTTACAATCTGGTTCCAGCAATTTTGTGATTTATGCGACCAGTAACCGTCGTCATTTATTACCCGAATTCATGCATGAAAACACCCCGGTTACCCGGGTTGATGTTCCGCAATATACCGAATTGCATCCGCAAGAAGCGATTGAAGAGAAAATTTCGCTGTCTGACCGCTTTGGTTTATGGCTGTCTTTCTATCCAATGGATCAGAACCTGTATTTAGAAATTGTAGAACATTATCTCAAAAAGGCAGGCATGGAACTCACGCCAGAAACCCGTGCTGAAGCCCTACGCTGGTGTCAGGCACGCGGTCAACGTTCAGGACGTGCTGCCTATCAGTTTTCCAAGCACTGGATTGGTTCAACCCAACTAAATGCCTCTTAACAGCTTAAAAGCGACCGGTTCAGGTCGCTTTTTTCATATAAATCATTTATATAATAATGATACTCAAAAGAAAATTAAAATTATGGATGTCGGCGCAGTTCTCATTCAACTTAAGCCCTTACACATGCAGCAAGTTCATGACTGGCAGCGTACTTTGAAAGCACGTCAAGACGAAGTAATTGAAACGCTTAAGGCTGAACAGATTCATGTCGAGTCCTGGTTTTATCTGCAACTTCATGGTCAGGACTTTTTGATTGCATATATGCGCGCCAACAACATTCAAAAAGCGCAAAATATTGCAAAATTCAGTACCTTCCCGATTGACCAAGTGCACAAACAGCTTAAAGCGTCATGGCAAGCGGTTTATTCCGCTGAATTGTTATTGGATGCTACAGCTATCTGATTTATTAGCACGGCTATTTAAAATAGTTTTGTAATAAAGACTACCTAATAAAAAATAAAAAAGCCCCGGCAATACGGGGCTTTTTTGACATCTCAAATTATTGTTTATCCCCGATAATGGTAGACCACAGCAGGTCATCAATTTCACTGCCATTGAAATAAACAGTAACCTTCAATGATTCAGGCTGGTTCTGTTTGACTTCAATCACCTGATCATAACTGTCATCAATTCTAAGCACACCCTCTTTTGGTAAATGCTTATAGTTATTTAATACGGTTTCATCCATTTTGAATGGTGTCGTAGTATTGAACTTAAAACTGTAACGATAATCTGCCAGGTCAGGCTGACCGATAATCGTGCCACGACTGGTTAAGGTACGAATCCCATTGCTACCACTGCCATAATCATCCACCAAGCTGTAATTATAATTACGCACTTGCAGGTATTCTTTGCTCTTTGTATCAAACGCGATTCCAGAAGTACCCGCCTGACCGGTCTCGGCTATACGCTGGAATTCCAACTGATCGATTTGATAAGACTCGGATTCACCCATTTCATTTTTAGTTTTACGATGCACAATCGTGCCAGAAATCAGGTAGTCGTCCTTGAGATTAAAATCTACATTTGAGCCATAACGGACATTGCTAAAGCTTAAAGTCGTCGTATCACCGTTCATCGTCTGAGTAATGGTTGAGCCTTTACGATAAGTCTTGTCCAGAATAACACAGCTATCTTTATCCGTTTTTAATTTCAGGGTTTTGACCGAACCAGTGGTATTGACTTCCGAACAGATCAGATTTGGATATTTAATACTATTGATGCCCAGATTATAAATTTTGATGATACGTGCAGTACGCCCATAAGGATAATGTGCAAATACTTCACCAATCATGTGACCCAGAGCGACGTTATAGTCGGTATCATTACTGGTATTGCCTGAAATTTTATCGCGAATTTTATCTACAATGTCCTGATCTTCAAGCAGGACAAATTCCTCTGAAAGCTCAGAGGAAATACTTTCCTTCGGAACATTTGGAGGTGTAGTGACAGTAGGACTGTCTGAGCTACTTCCCCCACCACTACAGGCACTCATTAAACCCGAGACAAGAGCGAGTCCAAAGATAGAAATCTGCTTTTTTATAAAATTTATTCCCTAAAATTTCTTTGCATTTTTATTTGGTGATCACTAAAGATTGGCCATCTCGAAACTGAATAGCTCAAATGCTATTTCTGCCGGTAATGTTTTTTCTTGGCAGCCAGCTTTATCCTTCGATAGCGCTTTATCTTTAAACAAAGAATTTTTTGGTTCTGTAATTTTAATGTATATTTCAAACAACAATTATCATAAGAAATGAAGTGCTTATTTGAATCTTGTTCCTTACCAGAGTCACTTTTCAACACACTTAAAGCGCATTTAATTAGATGGATTAACGTAAGCGTCCGCTGAACCCCATGCCTATTTTTTAATTCGGTTCAGGTTTCCAGCAGTGTGGCAGTAACTCTTCAATCTGGGTCACTTTATGTGTCGGCAGCCTTTTCAGCACATCACTTAAATAGGCATACGGATCCAGCCCATTCAGCTTTGCTGACTGGATTAACGTCATGATGTTTGCCGCTCGCTGTCCACTGCGCAGCGAACCTGCAAACAACCAGTTCTTACGGCCCAATGCCCAGGGACGCATTGAGTTCTCTGCCCAGTTATTGTCAATGGGTAGATTGCCATCATCCAGATAGCGGCTTAAGGCTGGCCAACGCTTCAGACTGTAATTGATGGCCTTGGCGGTTGGAGAACTCGATGGCACCGTCAGATAATGTTGGTTGAGCCATTCATACAGTTGTTGCATCACCGGTTGGCTGTGCTGTTGTCGGTATTCGCGGCGGTGTTCTGCTGTACTATCGGTCTTTTTCCTGAGTTCTGCTTCTATCGCATACAGTTTCTGAATCATCAGTAATGCCTGTTCAGCGATCTGACTTTTCCCAGTCACATGCAGTTCATGGAATTTACGACGCGCATGCGCCATGCAGCCCACCTCAATGACATCGCCTGATTTAAAGCGTGCTTTATAACCACTGTAATCATCACAGACCAGATGGCCCTGCCAGCCATTCAGGAACTCTTCTGCATGCTGACCTGAACGGCTATCCTGAAAGTCATAGATCACCGCTTGAACTGGATTGTACTGTGTAGTGGCATAGGCCCAGACATAACCTTTCTTCGGTTTTTTCTCATCATCACCCATCCGCATGATGGTGACCGGCGTTTCATCGGCATGGATCACCCGCTGTTGCAGCACCACCTCTTTTAAGGCATTGGCCAGAGGCTCCAGTTCTACACCGCAGCGACCTATCCAGTCAGATAAAGTAGATCTGGACAGATCAATGCCCGCCCGCTGATAGATCAGGCGCTGACGGTACAGCGGCAAATGATCGGCATACTTCGATACCAGCACATGGCTGAGCAGTTCAGGTGAAGCAATGCCTTTATCAATCACATAGGCGGGCATCGCTTGCTGAGTCAGGGTGTCACACTGATCACAGACCCATTTGCCACGCACATGCTGTTCCTTATAGAACTGTGCCGGTCTGAAATGCAGTTTTTCACTGATATCTTCGCCGATACGACGTA
>NZ_JBWZQN010000060.1:0-22489 GCF_056724605.1 Prolinoborus fasciculus
GTCATGAGAAAGCCCATATAAATGGGTAATGTACAAGTTGCTGTAGAAGCATGTTTAGTTCGTCTGATCACAGATACTTTATAAACTATTTTAATACTTTTTTGAATCCGTCAATGCGTAAGTCCTATCAGTTTAAATAATGCAACTGTGGAGCAATTACAGCAGCTAAATGGTATTGGTCAAAAAAAGGCTGAAGCCATTATTGAACATCGGCAAAAAAACGGAAAATTCAAAAGCATTGAAGAGATCCAGCTGGTCAAAGGCATTGGACCGGCATTGTTTGCCAAAAACAAGGCCAAATTGGCCTTGTAAGGCGACAGCATGGATCATGACTAGCTGATTGATTTGACTCGCAGGATTGACATAATCAAATTGCCCTTTAGGCGTGTAAGCGATATGATTAGCGTCATCTTAGAATTTTACGTTCAGACGTAGGAGACAGCGTCTTTTGCAAACTTTGCGCGCGTCAAAATGTGGTTTATCAACCGCTCAATTACCTTCTTATATTCTCGATGTGATTGATGCCTTAAACAAGGCAGGCTATGAAGCTTATATCGTGGGTGGTGGTGTTCGAGATCTGATGTTAGGTTTGAATCCTAAAGATTTCGATGCAGTCACCAATGCAACCCCGGCTCAGGTCAAGGAAGTTTTCGGACGACGTTGTCGAATTATCGGACGACGTTTCGAACTGGCGCATGTCTATTCAGGGCGGGAACTGGTTGAAGTGGCAACCTTTCGTGCACCACCAAAAAAAGCAGTGACCTCGGCCGCGGGGATGATTTTGCGTGATAACAACTGGGGCAGCATCGAGCAGGATTTTGCCCGTCGTGATTTCTCCATCAATGCAATGTACTACCAGCCGCGTAAAGGCATTGTGCTGGATTTCTGCAATGCGGTCGATGATATTCACAGCAAAACCTTACGCTTACTCGGTGATCCGACTTTAAGATTTGAAGAAGATCCGGTGCGGATGCTGCGAACCTTACGTTTTGCGGCCAAGCTGAACTTTAATATTGATGAGGCGATTCTGGATGTCTTTACGCCGGAAATGACCCAGTTACTGCGTGATGTTTCTCCACATCGACTTTATGATGAATCACAGAAACTGTTCACCATGGGACACCTAAATCGTGTCTTGCCAATGCTGATCGATTTCGGGATCTGGCAGCAGTTATTTGCAGATATCAAGCCTGAAATTACGCCATTTATGGAACGCGCTGCGAAAAATACCGATCAGCGTATTTCGATTGGCAAGACCATCAACCCGGCCTTTTTCTATGCGGTATTGTTGTGGCAGCCATTCCTCGAGCGTTGTGAATTCTATCTAAATAAAGGCGTGGTAGCCGCCGAAGCTCGTGCCCAAGCTGGTCTGGACGTGTTAAAACGTCAGGCGACTCGTACCATTATTCCACGTTTTGCGGAAACCTTTATTCGTGAAGTCTGGGAAATGCAGACTCGTTTGTTGAATCCAAAACCACAGCAAATCGAGGCCTTGTCCAGCCATGCGCGTTTCCGTGCCGGCTTTGACTTTTTGCTGCTGCGTGAAAAATCAGGCGATGCAACTGCACAAGGCATGGGCAGCTGGTGGGATGCTTACCAGCAAATGAGCGGTGACGAGAAAGAACGGGCCATTAGCCAGTATAACCGTCAGCGTGCCAAGAGCCGTCGCAAGGCGAGTCAAGAAGAACATCTGGAACAGAAATTGACCCAGCAGCAAGATCTCACCGAGATTGAACCGTTGGTAAATGAACCTGAACCACGCAATCGTCGAGTGCGCAAAGCCAAGTTTGAAGACAAGGTGAAACCTCTGTCGCATGTAGCAGCCAGTGCCAGTGGTGAAATTGGCCTAGATCATCCGATTATGAAACGTAAGCGGGTGAAACGTGATCTGAGTCAGGTGGTATTTGGGCCAACACAATGATCGTGACGTATATTGGCCTGGGCAGTAACCTGGGGGATTCACGCCAGATTCTGGCAGAAGCTGTACAGAAACTGGCGACCTTGGGGCAGGTGAAAACTTCGCATCTGTATCAAAGTCCACCGATGGGACCACAGGATCAGCCAAACTATCTGAATGCAGTGGTGCAGTTAAATACCGATCTGGCCGCTTTAAGCTTGCTAGATCGTCTGCAAGCCTTTGAGCACGACGCCGGTCGGGTACGTTTACGTCATTGGGGCGAACGTACGCTGGATCTGGACTTGCTGCTCTACGGCAATGAGCAGATTCAAAATGAACGCTTAACTGTGCCGCATGTTGGTGTATTAGAACGTGATTTTGTCCTGCTTCCACTTCTGGATATTGATCCTGAAATACAGGTTCATGGACACAGATTAAAAGACCTAGACATCGTCACACAGTCGACCCTCGCGGTACTCGATGACAGCAACTGGGCAAATATTTAATTTTTAAGTGATGGTAGCTTCGTCAGAACTTTCAAGCATAGAGGAACATTTTCATGGTCAGTCTGAGTGATTTAAGACGCTTTAAAGCAGATGGACGCAAATTTTCATGTCTGACTTGCTATGATGCCAGTATGGCCAAAGCCATGGAAATTGCCGAAGTGGACAGCATTTTAATTGGCGATTCTCTGGGAATGTCAATTCAGGGCCGTGATTCGACTTTGCCGGTTACGGTTGCAGATATGGCTTATCATACGGCTGCGGTACGCCGTGGTAACCAGCATGCCTTTATCATGACTGACTTGCCATTTATGAGCTATGCCACCTTGAATGATGCCTTGCAAAGCTCGAAAACCGTGATGCAGGCCGGCGCGCAAATGGTCAAGATGGAAGGCGGCGCATGGTTGGCAGAAACCGTGCAAGTGCTGACACGTAACGGCATTCCGGTGTGTGTGCATTTGGGTCTTACTCCGCAGTCGGTACATGTGTTTGGCGGTTATAAGCTGCAAGCTCGTACTCGTGAAGCGGCCGATCAGCTCATTGCGGACTGTAAAGCAGTAGTAGAGGCGGGTGCTGCACTATTGTTACTCGAATGCGTACCGGCACAGCTTGGCCAGGAAATCACCGAACTGTTTCCGCAGATTCCGGTGATTGGCATTGGCGCGGGTGCAGCCACTGACGGACAAGTATTGGTGGTTCAGGATATGTTGGGCCTGACCTTTGGCCACACTGCAAAATTTGTACGTAATTTTATGCAAGAACAATCGGGTGCGACCGCCATTCTAGATGCTTTTAAAGCCTACCATGCTGCAGTTTTAGATGGATCTTTCCCGGCACCAGAACAAACTTTTCAGGTTGAATTGTAAGATGAAAACAGAAACCACTATTCAGGGCTTAGCGGCATCCTTAAATCCGGCGCGTACCAGTCGCAAGATTATCGGTTTTGTACCGACCATGGGCAATCTGCATCAGGGGCATTTAAACCTGGTGCGTGAAGCGCGTAAGTTGTGTGATGTAGTGGTGGTCAGTATCTTTGTCAATCCGATCCAGTTTGGACCCAATGAAGATTTTGATAGCTATCCGCGCACGCTTGAGCAGGACCAGCAGCTTTTGGCAGAGGTCGGTTGTGACATCGTTTTTGCGCCGACGGTTGAGCAAATGTATGGTAAAAAACCGCGTCTGACCAATATCAGTGTTTCTGACATTACCAATGATTTATGCGGTTTACAGCGTCCCGGTCATTTTGATGGTGTGGCGGTGGTGGTGACTAAATTGTTTAACATCGTACAGCCGAATTACGCCTTCTTTGGCCAGAAAGATTATCAGCAATTGGCGGTCATTCGTCAGTTTGTACAAGATCTGAATATTCCACTGGAAGTAATTGGTGTGCCGATTGCCCGTGCAGAAGATGGCCTGGCTTTAAGTTCGCGCAATGGTTATTTAAGCGAAGAGCATCGTGCAATCGCACCGGTCATTTATCAAAGCTTGCAAAAGGCTGAACAGCAATTACAGGCAGGCGTGGAACTGGATACGGTATTGGCGGAGCTTCGCCAGACTTTAACCGATGCTGGATTTGTAGTGGATTATATTGAAGCCAGAACTCCAGAATTACAAAAAATTCATACGTTTAATCAAGATCTTGTGTTATTTATAGCTGCAAAGTTGGGGAATACACGTCTGATCGATAACCTGCAGGTTAAATACACTGCCGGCTAAGATGAAAGGGTAGCATGCATGAAGCGCATTTTAATCGTCACGGGACAATCTGGTTCGGGGAAATCATCTGCATTACAGGTGCTTGAAGATCTGGGTTATTACTGTATTGATAATCTGCCTTTGGCATTGCTTCCCGAAATCGTGGCCAAACTGGACAGTGAAAATAATCTGGAACAGTTGGCGCTGGGCGTCGATGTGCGCAGTACCCGGGCAGATTTACAAGAATTTGATCATGTATTTGAGCAGCTGCAACAGCATGGTTCGGTCGATATTATCTATCTGACCACGCAGGATCAGGAGCTGATTGCCCGCTTTAGTGCTTCGCGTCGGCCGCATCCTCTGGCGTCACGCTTTAAAAGTCTGAATCAATGCATTCAGGAAGAAAAAATCCTGTTGATGCCGATTCAGTTGCGTTCTACAGTTCATATCGATACTACCGATAAAAGCGTACATGACCTGAAACATACCTTATTGTCCAAGCTGGGACAGGCCGATAACCTGATCCTGATTCTGCAATCCTTTGGTTATAAGCATGGCATTCCACTGGATGCCGATTATGTCTTTGATGTCCGGCATTTGCCAAATCCGCATTGGGAACTGGAACTGCGCAAATTTTCAGGGCTAGATCAGCCGGTGCAGGCGTTTTTACAAAAGAGCGATCAGGTCGAGGACATGTTCAATGATCTGTATCATTTTCTGGACAAGTGGTTGCCGACCTTTGCCGAAGGGCATCGTCATTATATGACCGTGTCGATAGGTTGTACCGGTGGTCAGCATCGTTCTGTTTATATTGTGGATAGACTAAAAAAAGCCCTTGAGGCAAAATGGTCTATTCAAGTCCTCCATCGAGAAATGAAGCACTGGTCATGATTGATACGACAGTTGACGTAATTAATAAATTGGGTTTACATGCACGCGCATCTGGTAAACTGATAGAAGTTACCACCAAATTTCGTTCCAGTATTCGGATTGGCAAGGCTGACAAATTGGTAGATGCCAAAAATATCATGTCATTGCTCATGCTTGGTGCAGGCAAAGGAACAACTTTACGCTTAGTGATTGAAGGAGCAGACGAGGACAAAGCCTTATCTGAAATTCAGGCACTATTTGCAGCAAAATTTTATGAGGCAGATTAATCGTGGCACGTCGACCGAACAGTTTAACTGAAGAAGATTTTGATTCTTTAGAGGGACGCGCAAGTAAGACCGAACAGAAAAAAGCAGTCCAGCGTATGGCTGCTTTAGGTGCGCAGCTTGCAGAGCTGAGCGCTAAACAAATTAAAAACCTACCCGTAGATGAGCGTTTGATTGACGCCTTACTTGATGTGCAGGCAATTAGTTCGCATGAAGCACGTCGCCGTCAATTTTCACGGATTGGTAAATTATTACGCAATGAAAATGAAACGGTAATTTTGTCTTATTTAACACCTAAACAAGGTCTTAAAAAGACAGCTCAATTACAGCGTTGGGTGGATCGAATTGTCAAAGATGGTGATCCAGCCATCAATGAATTTACCAAAACCTATAATGCGACAGAGCGTCATACCTTACGTCAACATTATCTTCGGGTACACCGTGATTTAAAGAATCAAGCACCTGAAGAAGAAGTGAATGCTTCTAAATTAAAGCTGTTTAACTATGTACAGCAAGTGGCGTTGATTTCTGACAATTAAGCAGCCATGTAAAAAGGCGGTCTTTTTTAGGCCGCTTTTTTATAGCTGTTTTGAACTGATTGGTTTGACTTGGACATGCATAGTCTATAAGTGGTCTATCTTAATATTACTATTCCAGCTTCTAAAACTGCATTGATGATAAAAAATACAAAATTTCTGCAATTAATTTGTTAATGAATGTAAAATCTTTACAATTCTCAGTGGCTTTTTTGGCCTGTTTTTAGTTAATATCCTGATATTTAAATATTTCGTAGACTGGAATTGTTAAGATAGTTTTAAAAATTAAAAAATAATTCTGAGTGTTATTAGATAGATGAGACCTGATATAAAATTTCTTTTTAATCATAAGGTCAAGTTATATAATTGAAAAATCATTAGCTTTTACTCCAAATAGAGTAAAAAGCTATAGTGGGTATTTTTTAGTCAATAGTGTGTTACAGTAAATACAAATAAACATGCTTATTTTAGGTGAGATATATTAATTTCAAATACTTATGTAGGTTTTTTTCGAATAGTAAATTTTCAAGTTATTCTTAATCAATTAAATATCAGTGCTTTGCGGTTAAGAATGTATCTGGATAGAAACAGGTTAACAAATCCTTTAACCTATAGGTGAGTTTTCATCGTTGAGTAAATATAGAATCTTTATTATTGATTGTATGAATTTGGTCGGCAGTGTTTTCTATATTCCATAAACATTCAGAGAGGCAGACATGGAACTAAAACTGCTAGAGGTCGGTCAGAATACGGAGCAATTAAGCTCGTGCCGTATATCTCTCATTTTAGGTGTCTATACCTCCAACAACCTATTAGACACCTTTTGTAAGATCGCCCGTAAAGTTTTAAACGTTAAAACCAGTATTATCGGCTTCCACACGGAACCCTATATCTGGTACAGCTGTCCGCGCGGTTTTCGGGCCTTGCACGCCCCACAGGAAGTGAATCTGCCTGCGTATCTGCAACAGTCAGATGTCATTGACCAGACGCATCCTGCTTATACAGAATTGTCAAATTATGTGAAAGATCTCGGTGTAGCGCATCAGAGATTAGTCGCCTTTAATTTAAAATCAAGTAGCGGTGTGTCTTTTGGACAGGTCATTTTCTTTGATGATCAGACTGAACTGTTCGATCAGGACGATATTGCCACCATCAAACAATTTGCTGAAAGTTTAGTGATTCGAATTCAGCTCAATCAAGAACATACTGAGTTGAAAGAATTATACGAGCAGCAATGCGCACAAAATTTCAGTAAAACTAAATTTTTCCAGATTATTGCGCATGATCTGCGTGCACCGTTTCACGGCTTGCTCGGCTTTTCCGAAGTACTGGCACAGGAACGTGACACACTGGATGAATCCAGTATTCAGAGTATTGCGGATTATTTATATGATAATGCACAATCGGCCTATAACCTACTGGAAAGCCTGCTGACTTGGGCGATGGCAGAGGGTGGGCGCTTTGTTTATCATCCGATCAATTATGAATTGAAACAGTCCAGCAAGATTGTATGTGGTGTTCTGAAAAGTTTGGCCTTAAATAAAAAGATCGAACTGGTCGATAATATTCCTGAAGACATCAAGGTACATGCGGATATCAACATGATTACCTCTGTCTTGCAAAACCTGGTGTCGAATGCGCTTAAATTTACCCCGGTGAATCAAGGCGGTAAAGTGATTTTAGCTGCAGAGATGGAAGGCGAGCAGGTCAAGATTACGATTCAGGATACTGGCCTGGGCATGACCGAAGAACAGATGCAGAATCTGTTTAAACCGACTTTGGGTGTGAGTGTCAGAGGCACAGCTGAAGAGAAAGGGGTAGGTTTGGGTCTGGTACTCTGCAAGCGCTTTATTGACCTGAACCATGGTCAAATTGCTGTAGATTCCAAAGAGGGCCGTGGTACGACCTTTACTGTGCATTTGCCGATGGTTACCAATGATCATCAGGCGCTAGTGCTTGAAGATGTACATGCCGAGCAATCTTAAAAGGTAAATTTCAAACTAAAACATTCCCACTGAGACAAAACTCCTGCTATCTTTAGTGTGAAAGAGGACTCCACCCAACATTAGGGTGGAGGTGAATTTCACGACTTTTTTTTAGTGCAATATGATAGAATAATTTGCATTAAGTTTCTGTATCTAAATAGATTTAAGGCGAAATGAAGATCAACAAAGCGTACAAATTTAGGCTTGAGCCTAATGCGGAACAGGAGCTTGTTTTAAACAAGTTGCTTGGCTCTGCACGTTTTGTTTGGAATCAAATTTTAGCTGTTTCGTTCGAGATGCTTGCTAATAATGAGCGAATCAACAAAGTTAATTTAGTCAATAAAATTCCTGAATTACGCAAAAAACCTGAATGTGCTTTTCTAGAAAACAGCTCAAATGGCGTTTCACTCCAACAAAAAGTTCGTGATCTTGGTGATGCTTGGGGGAAGTTTTTTAACAAAAAGGAACAAGCTAAGTTAAAGCAAAAACCATTTAGAGCTAAGAAGCCACGATTTTTTAAATTATCCGATGGTGGTGAAGTTCAACTTAGACCACTTATGCCACGATTCAAAAAGAAATCTGATGGTTATGATTCCATTCGTATTGTTCAATTTGGCAGATATTGTTGGGTTAAAGGCAACCAAGTTAAGTTACCTAATGACATTGGCGTTGTGAAATTCAGAAAATCACAAAATATTGTGGGTGAGATTAAGAACGTCACAATCTCAAAGCATGTCGGGAAATGGTATGTGTCATTTGGTGCTGAAAACACAGTAGAAGCACCAGTCCACCCATCAAAATCAGCCGTTGGCATTGATTTAGGTGTTAAAAAGTTAATTACAACGTCTAGTGGTCAAGTATTCGACCCGATCAATAGTTTCAAGGCCAATCAAGTAAAGTTGGCTAGGCTTCAGCGCAAGCTGAGAAAGAAAAACAAGTTCAGTCAAAATTGGAAAAAGCTGAATCTCAAGATCAATAAATTACACCATCATATTGCCAATATTCGGCATGACTACTTGCACAAAGTCACCACAACGCTCAGCAAAAACCACGCAATGATCGTAGTTGAGGACTTAAAAGTAGCCAATATGTCGAAGTCAGCGAAAGGCTCAATCGAGAAAAAAGGAAAGAATGTTAAAGCCAAGTCCGGCTTAAATAAATCAATCCTGGATCAAGGTTGGTCAATGCTTGTTAATATGTTGGTGTACAAACAGCAATGGCGAGGTGGTTTACTCGTTAAAGTTGACCCTAAATATACAAGTCAGACTTGTAGTTCATGTGGTCACGTTGCAAAAGAAAATAGGCTTACTCAAGCAAACTTTAGTTGTGTCGAGTGTAGCTTTGGCGAGAATGCAGATATTAATGCTTCTCGCAATATTTTGGCGGTGGGTCACACCGTTTTGTCTGTGGAGGGTGGATGCGGTAAAGGTCGCCTTGCGAAGCAGAAAGCAAGTGAAATCCGTGAGGAAGTCGCCTAAGAGCTTTTGCTTTTAGAATCCCCCACTTGAACATCGTGAAAGTGGTGGGAGTATGTCAAAACTAAGCAGAATGTTTCAGGGGAAGAGTTGAGTGATGAATGCGGCACAATTGCAGAAAACCTTAAGAGCTAGCCAATATACCGAACAGGTATTGGCCAATCACCAGAGTTTACTGGAACAGGATTATGCAATTGATCAGTTTCAAGGCTCACTCAGTCGGGAATATATTGATCAGCTGGTGCAGCACTGCATCCTGAATATAAGCGATGAAGCAACGTGGATGCGCGCAATGCGTATTCTGCGGGCTCGTTTGATGTTTCGCTGGATCTGGCAGGATGCCAATCAGCTCACCGATGTTATTACCCTCACCCAAGAGCTCTCCGATTTTGCCGATGCCTGCATCTGTGCGGCGAAAGATTTTGCCCGTATTCCGGTCGCTGCCAAGTATGGCCAGCCGATTGGCTATAACGGAAAAGTTCAGGATCTGATTGTCATTGCTATGGGGAAACTCGGTGCCCAAGAACTTAATCTTTCCAGTGATATCGACCTGATTTTTGCCTTCGATGAGCAGGGTGAAACCGATGGGCGCAAATGTATTGATGTACAGCAGTTTTGCATCCTGTGGGGACAAAAACTGATTCATTTGCTGGATCAGATCACGGCGGATGGTTTTGTATTCCGGGTGGATATGCGCCTGCGTCCCTGGGGTGATGGTTCAGCGCTAGCCATTAGCCACGCGGCCTTGGAAAAATATCTGAGCCAGCATGGGCGTGAATGGGAACGTTATGCCTGGATTAAAGCGCGTATTGTCAATCCAAGTCCAGAAGGCGACGAGCTGCTGGAGATGACCCGTCCATTTGTATTTCGCAAGTACGTCGATTACAGCGCTTTTGAAGCCATGCGCGAAATGAAGGCCATGATCGAGCGCGAAGTACAGCGTCGTAATATTGAAGATGATATCAAGCTCGGTGCGGGTGGCATTCGTGAAGTCGAATTTATCGTGCAGGTCTTTCAGTTGATTTATGGCGGGGCCAAACTTGAATTGCAGGATCGGCAATGTCTGGTGAATCTGAATCATCTGGATGATGCCGAGTTGCTGGATGAACAGGCGGTACAGGATCTGGAAGATGCCTATTTGTTCCTGCGTCGGGTCGAACACGCGATTCAGGCACTGAATGATCAGCAAACGCAATCACTACCGACAGAGCCAGAGTTAAGGGCGCGTATGACGGACACGCTTGGTTTTGCTGATTGGGACAGCTTTATGGCATATCTCAATGAAAAGCGTGACAAAGTGATGTATCAGTTTGATCATTTAATCAAGGAAAATGGTCCAGATACCCTGGTTGAAAGTTTTTCACAGCTGGAAAAAAAACTCAAAGAAGTGTTGGATGAGAATGCGAAGAATCTCGTTTATGAGTTTTGGAATGGGCATGCCTTAAAAAAATTACCGGCAAAGGCGGTACAACGTTTAAAAACCTTCTGGCCGCATTTAATTGAAGCCGTTTTACAGTCAGATGATCCTCAGGTGGCGTTGGTGCGCTTGATGCCCTTAGTCGAATCAGTGATGCGCCGTACGGTATATCTGGTGATGTTAATCGAGAGTAAAGGGGCGTTGCAGCGACTGGTGAAGATGGCCACGGTCAGCCCCTGGATTTGTGAAGAACTGACCCATTATCCGGTGCTACTGGATGAATTCCTGTCGATGGATTTTGAATTGCCAAAACGTAAGGATCTGGAAGACTCTTTACGTCAGCAACTTTTACGGATTGAAATTGATCAGGTCGAAGACCAGATGCGGGTTTTGCGCCTGTTTAAAAAATCCAATGTTCTGGCCGTTGCCGCCAGTGATGTGCTGGCTGAAAGTCCTTTAATGAAAGTTTCCGATGCCTTGACCGATATTGCTGAAGTATCAGTGAATGCAGCGCTGCATCTAGCCTATCAGATTGTTGCGAAAAAACATGGTTTTCCACTGGATGCTGAAGGGCAGCGTTGTTCAGTCGAGCATACTGCTTTTGCCGTATTAGGTTATGGTAAAGTCGGTGGAATTGAACTGGGTTATGGCTCGGATCTGGATCTGGTCTTTATTCACTATATGAGTGAGCAGACCGATACAGATGGACTCAAGCCGATCAGTGGTTTTGAGTTTGCCATGCGCGTGGCGCAAAAATTCATGTCCCTCATGACCACGCAAACTCTGGATGGGCGTGTTTATGAGGTCGATACCCGCTTGCGTCCATCGGGTGAAGCTGGACTTTTGGTAACCAGTTTGAAAGCTTTTGAACAGTATCAGTTTAAAAGTGCCTGGTTATGGGAGCATCAGGCCTTGGTACGAGCCCGTCCAATTGCGGGTGAAATGAGTTTAAGGAAAAAGTTCGAGGTTTTACGCCGGGATATTCTGACTCAGCCTCGCGATGAAAATTATGTCCGGGCAGAAGTACTGAAAATGCGTCAGAAAATGAAGGAGTATCTCGGTTCTTCTAAAGAGCAAAAAAAAGATGGTATTTTTCATTTAAAACAAGATGCAGGTGGTATCGTAGACATCGAATTTATGGCACAGTATGCGGTGTTGGCTTGGAGTGGGACGAATAAAGATCTCGCCCATTTCTCCGACAATGTACGAATTCTTGAGGATGCCGCAAAATCAGGTTGCTTATCCAGCGACGATGCGACTGCTCTGATTCAAGCTTATCTCCGTGAACGCGCCGAGAGCCATCGCTTAGCCCTTGCAAATCAATCCATGCAAGTGTCTGCAAGCGACTGGCACGATACCCGAATGACCGTTTGCAAGTTATGGCAAAGACTGATTGATCCAAGTGCAGACTTTGTACTGGATAGTGAATAATTGTGAGAAATTGGAGTTTGTGGCATGAATTTGGCTGATCGTGATGGTTTCATTTGGCAAGATGGACAACTAGTTGACTGGCGTGAGGCAAAAACTCACGTATTAACACATACTTTGCATTACAGCATGGGTGTGTTTGAAGGCGTCCGTGCTTATGAAACCCCGAATGGAACGGCTATTTTTCGTCTAAAAGAACATACGAAGCGTTTGTTGAATTCTGCAAAAATTTATCAAATGAAAGTTCCATTTGATCAAGCAGCATTAGAGCAAGCTCAAATTGATGTTGTTCGTGAAAACAAATTAGCGTCTTGCTATTTACGTCCAATTATTTTTATTGGTTCTGAAAAACTCGGTATTGCTGCAACTGACAATACCATTCATGCCGTAGTTGCGGCATGGAGCTGGGGGGCTTACCTCGGTGAAGAAGCAATGGCGAAGGGTATTCGCGTAAAAACTTCTTCATTTACCCACCATCATCCGAACGTCACTATGTGTAAGGCCAAAGCATCAGGCAACTACACCTTGTCCATTCTTGCACATCAGGAAGTGGCGCATTCAGGTTATGACGAAGCAATGCTGCTCGACCCGCAAGGCTATGTATGTCAAGGTTCAGGCGAAAACGTATTCCTGGTACGTGATGGTGTGATTCATACCCCGGATATCGCAGGCGGTGCATTGGATGGTATTACCCGTCAAACCATTATTACCATTGCTAAAGACCTGGGTTATGACGTAATTGAACGCCGTATTACCCGTGATGAGTTCTACATCGCAGATGAAGCATTCTTTACCGGTACTGCTGCAGAAGTCACACCAATCCGTGAATACGATGATCGTCAGATTGGTGAGGGGGTACGTGGTCCAATCACCACTCAAATCCAGAAAGCATATTTTGATGCAGTTCAAGGCAAAGACCCGAAATATGCACACTGGTTAACTTATGTGAAGTAATTAAGAATTTACTGATTGAAAAAACCTCTCATTTGAGAGGTTTTTTTTAACTGATGTACTTATTCTGCCGAACTTATGTCATCATATTCACCATCAAGAAGATTTTAAGATGAGCTTAGGCATACGCAATGAGTAACATCGTTATTTGTATGAAATGGGGAACCAAATACGGTTCGGAATACGTCAATCGTTTATACAATATGGTTAAACGACATACGACAGTCGACTTTAAGATGGTCTGTCTGACGGATCGTACTGAAGGCATTGATCCTGCAGTACAATGTTTCCCTATTCCACCTCTGGCATTGCCTGAAGGTGCGCCTGAGCGTGGCTGGAACAAGCTGTCCACTTTTGAGCCTGATCTTTATGGTTTAGAAGGCAATGCACTCTTCCTCGATCTTGACGTGGTGATTGTCGATAATATTGATGAGTTCTTTACCTATCCGGGTGAATTCCTGATTATTCATGACTGGAAACGGCCATGGCGTATTACCGGTAACAGTTCGGTATATCGTTTTAAGCTGGGTGCTTTCCCGGGACTTTTGCCTTATTTCCGTGAACATTTTGATGAAATTCGTCAAAAATTCCGTAATGAGCAGGCTTATCTGTCCTGGTATGTAGATCGGGAGAAGAAACTGAGCTACTGGCCAGAGAGCTGGTGTAAGAGCTACAAATACCATTGCCTGCAAAAAATTCCGATGGCTTATTTTAAGCCGCCGGTAAAACCTGAAGGTGCCAAAATCATTGTTTTTCATGGCGAGATTAATCCGCCAGATGCAGTGAATGGTGGTGGTGGTAAATGGTATCGTTATGTGTTGCCATCGCAGTGGATTAAGGATGCTTGGCAGTAAGTTATAGAGTTTATTCAAGCTAATTGTTGATTAGAAGTATTATGGAAAAAATAGATTTTGTTATTGCGTGGGTCGATGGCAATGATGTAAAGCATCGACTTAAAAGGCAACAGTTTCAATTTACTAATATCGTAAAAGGTTCAGCAGAAGAAACTCGATTTGCTAGTAATGATGAAATCTATTTTTCAATTGCTTCAATTCTTAAATATGTTCCCTATTTTGGAACAATTTATATTATTACGGATGAACAGCAGCCTGCACATATTCATGATTTTTTCGAACAGGGATTATGTGCTCCTGAGCAGATAAAAATAATTGATCATAGAACAATATTTGCTGGTCATGAGCAATACTTGCCTACATTTAATTCTTTAAGTATTGAAACCATGCTTTGGAATATTCCAGGGTTATCAAAGTATTTTATTTATTTGAATGATGATTTCTTCTTTAATGCCTCATCTGAATTAGATGATTTTTTAGTTGGTGACCAGATAAAAGTCTATGGACATTGGGAAAATAACTCCATAATTAAAGCAAAATTTAATCTACGTAAAGGTCTTAATAAATATTTTGGTAAACCTTTACAGCCTAAATATACAATTGCTCAAATGCTTAGTGCTGAATTATGTGGATTTAATAAATATTATGAAATTCATCATCGTCCCCATATATTGGATCGTGATGTACTACAAAATTATTTTCAAAAATACCCTACAACATTAGCTCAACAGATTAGGCATCGTTTTAGAAGTGCTTTTCAGTTTTTACCCGTAGGACTTAATAATCATTTAAAAATTCAGGCTAATGAAGCAGTTCTATACAATGATATCAATATTGCTTATTTAAAAAATGAAGCTTCAGTATCTACATTCTTATCAGACCTGAATAATCCAGCTGTTAAATTCGGTTGTATTCAGAGTTTAGATCAATTTGATCCAAAAGAAGCAGAAAAGGTATCTTTTGCTTTAATTGCTAAATTTAAAAACTATTTACCTCTATCTATTCAGTATTAAGAGTTAATCATGAAAGTTGTAACTTATTTAATTAATTTAGACGGAAGTGATGAGCGTCTAGCTGCAGCAACTCAGCAGCTTAATAGTGTGGGCTGGAGGTTTGAACGTTTTGCTGCTTATGATGGTCGGGGTAAAGCACTCTCTGAATTCACAAATTATAATGACGATCAAACTAATAAGGTATTAGGTCGTAGTTTAATGAATTCCGAGTTAGGTTGTTATTTAAGTCATTATGGATGTGCTGAAAAATTTTTAGCCACTGATGCAGATTATTTAGTGGTTCTGGAAGATGACCTTAAAATTGATAGTGACTTTAAGATTAAAATTGACAGCATCATTGAATATTTGCACCAACATCAAGATTTAAACTGGTATCTTATTAATATTGCTGCAAAAAAGAAAAAACTAGCAAAAGATATTACGCAAATAGGGGGTATAAGTTTATGGCATGCTTTTTATTTCCCAATTCGGGGCTTAGGGTTAATCTGGTCGCGGCAGGGAGCACAGACTTTTGTTGAGGCAGGCAAAACTATAAATAGGCCGGTTGATATCTTCTTCCAGTCTTGGTTAAGTCAAAATGGCAAAGGTTTAGGGATTTGGCCACCACTAGTCAAGCCTGCAGGGGTTGATAGTGATATTTTGGGAACAGTTGCTACTCAGGGGATTTCTCGTAAAGCACTTGAAAATAGAAGCAGCTCTTATGGATTTAAAAAACAAAAGCGCATGTGGTGTGATCGTTATTATGCGCTCAAGCACTTGATTAGTTCAAAGTAAGTAAATTCTATGAAAAATATTGTAATTAGCCTGAAGACGGCAAAAGCACGCCGTGAACATATTGAAAAAGAATTTGGTAAACAGAATATTGGTTTTGAATTTTTTGATGCTCTGACCCCTGATTTAGCAAAGCCACTTGCAGAGAAAATGCAATTAAATGTTGAGGAGGAATATTTAACAGGTGGGGAGTTAGCTTGCTTTATGAGTCATGTATCAGTTTGGAAAAAAATGGTCGATGAGCAGCTTCCATATGTTGCAATATTTGAAGATGATATCTTTTTAGGTGAAAGAGCATTTAGAATCTTTAATTCATCTTCGTGGATTCAAGAAGATTGGCATATTATCAAAACGGAAGCATTTTCTGAAAAGGTTTTATTAGCTAAAGAAGTCTACAGAATCAACGATACAAACCGTCAGATTGCTCGTTTAACTGGAAAAAATTTAGGAACAGCGGGTTATATATTATCACTTAAGGGTGCTATGGCTTATCTAAATTATATTAAACAATCATCTTTGAGTCCTTTAGATGAAATGATGTTTAGAGATTTTATTCATGCTAAGCACTGTGATGTTTATCAAATGTCACCTGCCAGTTGTATACAGGAAATGATGTTATATCCAGAGAAAAAAACTGTTCTGTCTAGTGATTTAATTGATGAACGTAAAGCAAGAATGAAGAAATATAAAAAGAAGGGTTGGATGAAAGTAGAGAAGGAAATTAGTCGGATTATCAATCAAGTTAAATATTATTTTTTAGGAAAAGTAATTCCTTTTAAATAAGATTGGATTGCTGATAGTGAATTTTCTTAATCTACTATCAGTAGAGGATTATCATTTAAAACGATGATTCATTTTATGAATATGATTATTCTGGGTTGCTAATTCTAAATCTTTCTCTTGAATATAATAAATTTGATATAGATGCGGTAAGGTATCGTCTAATATAGGTAATAATTGGAATCTATCTCTTAATATTAATTCATTAAACATAATTTGAAAAAAGAAATAATGTGGAATTGTATTTTGAGTTTTCCAAAAATTCATTAAAAGATCTAAACATTTGTGTAGATTTTCTTGTTTAGGTTTTGCAACTATAAAGCTATTTAATATATTTACTTTTGAATCTGAATCCCAGCAAAAATAATCATGATTAAATTTATTCCAGAACTCTTTGTTGGAAGCATCTTTAGTCCTTTGGTACATAAATAAATTACTATTTTTTATTTCATCTGGAATTGGACCTGTAAGTAAAATAGTAGCATCCATCCAGATTCCACCATACACATCAAGTAATGCTAAACGAATAAGGTCAGCAAAAAATGCATGCTTAAATTCTTCATTCTTTTTCTTTGTCCAGACAAAATCAGGGAAATCAATATATTCCGAGATATTATTTTCATCAAGACGGATAACAGTATAGTCTTGTTTAAAATCATCAATAGATTTAAAACATTTTTTTACCATAATTGGTATAATGTCTTCTTCAATTCCTTGACCCCAATATTGCCAAATTATTTTTTTACCTACTAAGTCTTTTTTTGGCTTTAGATCAAAAAAGCTTAAAGATGTTTTTTCATAAGCATCAATAAAGAGATTAAAACAATCAGCAATGTGATTTTTATTACGTCTATTGGCCTCTTTTTCAATTTTTTTACGGAAATATTTGGGGATTAGATAATAAAATAGACGCCATGGATATTTTTTACGGATGGTTAAAATGAGAGAGTGAAACGGTTCTTTAGATGAAAAAACTTTTGATATATTGTTTGAGTCTAAATGAAATTCTTTTTTTAGGTTTGCCATTTAATGTTTTCCATTCAATTCGATCAATATATTGATCTGTTTCCCCACGAAGAAAAGCATGTCCACCAAATCGGTAATGTGATTTATCAGAAAACATGACTTTCGACTCTTTCTTCCAATATTCTTTCTCACCACGAGTAAAATATGGCGGCAGTATTTTAACATCTGTTCTATCAAGAGCATATTTATTTAGATGACTTTCATCATGCCATAGAGCAATAATATTCTGATCTAAGTCCTCTTTGGTATTACGATTTAAATGTTCACACATTTCAAGAAAATTTACTGATTTCCCACCGTTTAATGCCCCTGTAAAGTAGTATTTACCCTGAGAAAGTGGAATATATGCATTTGAAAGTGGATTTCTATCATATGTAAATTGCTTTTTATTTTTATGGAATGCATGAGGTTGATGAGTTAAAACTAAATTTTCATCACTATGTAATGGCAGTAGATCTTCTTCTTTAATATTTTTAATAATTTCAGTATTTGCATTAAAGAAAAAAATATAATCAAATTTTTTTAATTGATCCTTCTGGGTTAAAAAGATATTAAATCTCATTAAAGTATCATACGGCCAACCTAATTTTTGTTGCTTAATATAAGTAATATTTTCTTCAATCTCACTTTCTAATAATTCTTTGCAGTCTGTAAATACAAAATAATGTTTTGAACTATTTAATAAAAGATTTTGCTCAGCTGATTTATAAAAAAAATCCCAGAACGTGATATATCGACCAGTTGCAATGTATAGAATAGCCACTTTAATTTTGCTGTACATGTAACAATTTTCTCTTAATTTATTTTCAATAAAACTTTTTTTTATTTAAAGTCTTTCTAAACCTTTTATACCCCCACAAATACTGTTCTGGAGCGACATTAATCATGCGCTCCATTTCATTATTTAAGGTGTCAACAGAAAGCTGGAGATCTTTCGACAAAATATCGTCAGAAAGTTGGGTCACAATAATATCATAGCCGGATAAATCATCACGTCTTAAACAACTGAGTCCAACCACAGAACATTGGGTTTTAGCTGCCAGTTTGGAAAGTAAGGTAGAAGATAGCGCATTCTGATTGTAGAAAAGTGAGTAGATACCACCACTTTCTTTAGGTACATGATCCGGCAATATTGCAGAAAAACCACCCTGTTTTAAATGCTTAAATAAAGCACGTACCCCAGAATCATCTGTCGGAACCAGTGTGGCATTCAGACGTTGCCGGGCTTCAAGCATAAAGCGGTCAATATCCTGATTCTTGCTGGGCTTGTACATAATTACAGGGGAGGTGTGTTGATTTACCCAGACATTTAAAAGCTCCCACGTACCAAAATGAGGCACCACAGCCAAGCAGCCCTGAGGATTTTGCAGAGCCTGGAGAAAAATATCTTCGCCATGCACATCTCGAATTAAAGACAGCGCATATTCAGAAGATGAACCCCAAATTTTGACTGATTCCGCATAGGTCATACACTGACTTTTGAGACTGCGTTTGGTCAAATTAGCTCGTTCAGCTTCCGAAAGTTCTGGATAAGCAGAGGCCAGATTAATCTCAGTCACTCGGCGTGCAGAAGAATGGCTGAAATACAAAAGAGATCCAGCCAGTTGCGCAAGATTTTGAATGAATCTTAACGGAAGCTTGGAGAAATTTTTGAGTAGGGTGTACATGGTATCCAGATGGTCAGATTATAGGTCTTTGTCCGGATTGCCCTTCAGCACCATATAAATCAAACCTACAAAAATCAGCAGGGCACCTAAAATACTGCTCAGGCAAAAATACACAATACGGTCATTGGTATCGAGGTTGAACAGGTTGTTGGCAAGGATATAGCGCATGAACAGCCATTGAACCACTGAAAATACAATAAGCATAATGCTGCGATTACGAACTGCAGGACGCATAGCCATTGCTAATTACCTTAGATTAAAAACTGTGGCTATTATGCCACTGTTCCAGATGTGACTCAATCACACAAAAAAAGCCCCACACGAGGCAGGGCTTTTTCACTTAAATTTTCAAGAATTATTCTTGAGATTCAGCTTTTGGTTTTTCACGTAAGCGAATACCAAGGTCACGCAGCTGGTTTGATTCAACTGGTGCTGGTGCTTGCGTTAATGGACATTCAGCAGTCTTGGTTTTCGGGAATGCAATCACGTCACGAATAGAAGAACCGCCAGTCATGAGCATCACCAGACGGTCAAGACCGAATGCCAAACCACCATGCGGAGGAGCACCGTAACGTAATGCATTTAATAAGAAGCTAAATTTCTCTTCTGCTTCTTCTTCACCAATACCAAGCGCTTCAAAGATCGCTTTTTGCATTTCAAGGTTGTGAATACGCAGTGAACCACCACCGATTTCAGTACCGTTTAATACCATGTCATAAGCCACAGACAATGCCGCACCTGGGTTGTTCTTCACTTCTTCTACGCTAGATTTTGGCAGCGTGAATGGGTGGTGAACAGACGTCCATTTACCATCATCAGTTTCTTCAAACATTGGGAAATCAACAACCCAAAGTGGTGCCCACTCGCAAGTTGATAATTTAAGGTCATGACCGATTTTCACACGAAGCGCGCCCATGGCATCGTTTACAACTTTGGCTTTGTCTGCACCGAAGAATACGATGTCGCCATTTTCAGCGCCAACACGTTTCAATAGATCAAGCACGATTGGCTCGATGAATTTCACGATTGGAGATTGAAGACCTTCGATACCTTTTTCAAGTTCGTTGACTTTGATGTAGGCCAAACCACGTGCACCGTAGATGCCTACAAACTTGGTGTATTCATCAATCGCGCTACGTGGAAGTGAACCAGCACCCGGTACGCGAAGCGCAACGATACGACCTTTAGGATCTTTTGCAGGGCCTGCGAATACTTTGAACTCAACGTCTTGCATTAAGTCTGCAACGTCAACCAGTTTCAAAGGAATACGCATATCCGGTTTGTCAGATGCATAGTCACGCATTGCATCGTTGTAGGTCATGCGTGGGAATTTATCAAACTCAACATTTAGAAGTTCTTTGAACATCTTAACGGTTAGAGTTTCCATTAAATCCATGATGTCATCGTCACTCATGAACGATGTTTCAACGTCGATTTGGGTGAATTCTGGCTGACGATCCGCACGTAAGTCTTCGTCACGGAAACATTTAGCAATTTGGTAGTAACGATCAATACCGCCCACCATCAACAACTGTTTGAATAGCTGTGGAGATTGTGGCAGTGCGTAGAAACTACCGTTAGATACACGGCTTGGCACTAAATAGTCACGCGCACCTTCAGGAGTCGCACGTGTCAAAATTGGTGTTTCAACGTCTAAGAAACCATTGTCTTCGAAGTAGTTACGAATCAGGTTGGTTAACTTAGAACGGAAGCGTAAACGATCTAACATTTCTGGACGACGGATGTCCAAGAAACGGTATTTCAAACGAATTTCTTCAGAAATATTGGTGTTTTCGTCATTCAATGGGAATGGCGGAGTTTCAGACTGAGCAAGAACTTCAATTTCTTTACCCAAGACTTCGATTTGACCGCTCACCATATTGGCATTTTCTGTGCCTTCATAACGGCGACGTACACGGCCTGTAATTTTTAATACAAATTCTGAACGTACTTTATCAGCAGTTGCGAATGCTTCAGGAGTATCTGGGTCAATAACCACTTGAACAAGACCATCACGGTCACGCATGTCAAGGAAGATTACACCACCGTGGTCACGGCGACGGTGTACCCAACCGCATAATGTTACGGTTTGGTCAATTTGAGCTTCGGTTAAAGAACCGCAGTAATGAGTTCGCATCATAGCGTTAGAAATCCAACTATATGGGTTAAGGTCAGCGAATACGTAAACAGCGTACCGCTTTTAAGTAAAGGTAGGATTATGCCTCTTTGGGCATGTTGTCACAAGAACTTGGGTCAAAAACAATATCATTTTAAAGTGAATAGGGGCAAAGCCAGTGCTTTGTTTAACCCATCCTGCGATCTCTATCTAAAAATAAAAACAATAAACAGCCCAGACTAAAGGTGATCAGAAAGCCTTGGCTAAATTCATTGATCGAGCGACCAGTAAAATAATAGAGGTCCGATCGCCAGACTTCCGTAGAAATATAGCGCGCATAATCCCAGACCGAAAATAGGCCGGTAAATATAGAAAAGAGCAATAAGCCCCAGGCAAACGATTTGATTTTTAGGCTGACTGCAAGATATTGCTGATGAGTTTTAAAATAATGCAGGCTCATCCACAGGATAAAAGGCAAGACAATCACGGAGGTGCCAATCTGTAAAATCCGGTGCAATGGATAACTGTTACCAAATAGCTGAAACTGTTGGGCTAAAAAATCATGAAAGGCAAAAGTACGAAAGTCGACATGCGTTAGTCCATCCCAGATTAAATGGGTGGCTGTACCAATGATGAGTGCCAGACACATCACCAGGATAAATTTTAGTGCTGAAAGGATATTGTGAATTTTTAAATCATGCTGAATACCGATGAAACGGTAAATCACGGGCCGGTAAATCAGGTACCAGACCGCACAAAAAGCCAGACCGATCCAGAGATCTGGATGAATCAGAGAAGACCATAAATGGGTGATATTAGAATTAGTATGACTAAATAGACGATGCAGATCTGGAACCATGCTGCCAATGGCCAGCGCAGCAACAGGGAGTCTATTCCCAGTTAAATATGAAATAGGTGGAGCAAGCACAGCATGCGATAAGGTAAAGGGCATAAAGACAATGTTTTAATGTAATCAAAAATATTCAAAGGACATTCTATTGACATCCTCTCCTTCTTAAAAGAGGGAGATTCCTACTGCTAGACGCTTATGCCCAAGCGCAAGAATGTTCAGGGCAGAATTTAAATCCCGATCACTATCTAAACATCTATAAAAGTTTATGAATATAAACCTTATTAAATTAAAGATTTATACTTTGTTTACATATAAACTATGAATAATCATGTAGCTTACCATATAACATTTCGATAGTCTTTTTTTGC
>NZ_JBWZQN010000061.1:0-21201 GCF_056724605.1 Prolinoborus fasciculus
AAATACAAAATAATTCGGTAATATGATCCATTGAGAAGCCTTGTTTTATAACATTTTGTCTTGAGAACCAATATGTTACAAAAACAGGGCTTTTTTTCTACTCTTTTTTTATATCGAACTCAGGTTATCCCTAATTTGAAGTCAGCGTTCAAATTATTTTTATTAAAGGTTTATGGCGCTCTAACAGAATATGAGAGCGAAGGTGAGTCCAGATATGATAACTAATTCTTCAGGAAAATCTATAAATTAAACTATTGAAATTAAAATAAAAATTAGAGTAATTGCTCTATTTGTGTTCACTCTTTCATTTAACTTTTAACATGAAAATAAAAAGCAAAGCAAGTGGCTGTTTTAGAAAATAAATAAAAAAACCTCATCAAAATGATGAGGTTTCGAATCGGCTCGGGCACCGTTTTTAAACGGTCGCCAGCGCCTGCTCCAGATCGGCAATTAGGTCATCAATATGTTCAATTCCAATAGAAAGTCGTACCATATCTTCACTGACACCTGCCGATTTTAACTCCTCGGCATTGAGCTGACGATGCGTGGTGGTCGCCGGATGGCAGGCCAGACTTTTAGCATCGCCGATATTAACCAGACGTGTAAACAGTTGCAGGGCATCAATAAAACGTGTGCCGCCTTCGAGACCATGTTCTACCCCAAAGGTCAGAATGGCAGACGGTTTACCTTTCACATATTTTTGTGCCAAGGCATGCTGTGGATGATCTTTCAGGCCAGCGTAATTGACCCATTTCACTTTCGGATGTTTTTGCAGATATTCAGCGACTTTCAGTGCGTTTTTGGTATGACGTTCCATCCGTAGGCTTAAGGTTTCCAGACCTTGCAGAATCAAAAACACATTCTGCGGACTGATCGCAGCGCCGGTATTGCGTAGCGGCACCACACGGGCACGAGCGATATAAGCAGCTTCACCCAAAACCTCGACGTAGTTGACGCCGTGGTAGCTTGGGTCAGGCGTATTCAGGGCAGGGAAACGTTCAGGGTATTTACCCCACGGGAATTTACCGCTATCCACAATGATGCCGCCAATGGAATTGCCATGACCACCGATATATTTGGTCAGGGAATGCACTACAATATCCGCACCGAAATCGAAAGATTTTTGTAGTACTGGGGTGGCAACAGTATTGTCGACAATGACCGGCACGCCATATTCATGTGCAATTTTAGCAATGGCTTCCAGATCAATAATATTACCCAGCGGGTTACCAATCGATTCGACAAAGACCAGTTTGGTTTTTTCATCAATCAAGTCACGCAGACTTTCCGGTTGTTCATAATCAAAGAAACGGACTTCAATACCCTGTTTTGGCAGGGTATGGGCAAACAGGTTATAGGTACCGCCGTAAAGCGTTGACACAGAAGCAATGTTGTCACCGGCTTCAGCAATGGTTTGAATCGCATAAGTAATCGCAGCCATGCCAGAGGCCAAAGCCAGGGCGCCAATTCCACCTTCAAGCGCTGCAACACGTTGTTCCAGAACCGCAGTGGTCGGGTTCATAATTCGGGTATAGATATTGCCCTGAACCTTTAAATCAAAGAGATCGGCCCCATGTTGAGTATTGTCAAAGGCATAAGACGTGGTTTGGTAAATCGGTACTGCCACAGCTTTGGTGGTTGCTTCAGGGGTATAACCTGCATGAATCGCAAGGGTTTCTGCTTTATAGCTCATTCTGTTTGATCTTCTTGTTTAAGTTTATGGCTTGAGTGTAGCATTTTCACATATGAGTAAAAGTGCAATTTTATTGAAATAAATATATGAAATATTCATATATCGACCTGGATTTGAGTCATTTATTTTACTGAAAACAGTTGTTTAAAAAAACATCAGCAAGAAACTTGTAACAATGCATTGAAGTTCATGGCAATGGCTTATGTTTTCGCTGCTTTCTGCGTATAATAGCCGATTATTTTTTCGCTCTTTTTTGAGCTGGGGTGGTTGTTTTAACCCCATTTGGTTTTTCAGTTGAGGAGTCCTACGTGGCCCAATATATTTACACGATGAACCGAGTGTCGAAGATGGTTCCGCCTAAGCGCGAAATCCTGAAAGACATCTCCTTATCATTTTTCCCAGGCGCTAAAATTGGTGTGCTTGGTTTAAACGGTGCAGGTAAATCTACCTTGCTTCGTATTATGGCGGGCGTAGATAAAGATTTCTCTGGTGAGGCGCGTGCGCAACCGGGTACAAAAATCGGTTATCTTGAGCAAGAACCACCTTTAGACGAAAGCAAAGACGTTCGTGGTAACGTCGAAGATGGTTTACGTGAACCGCTTGATGCCTTGGCACGTCTGGATGAAGTCTTTGCTGAATATGCAGCAGAAGATGCGGATTTCGATGCACTTGCGAAAGAGCAAGAGAAGCTTGAAGCGATTATCCAGACTTGGGATGCGCATAACCTTGCGAACCAGATGGATCAAGCAGCTGCAGCATTGAACTTGCCTGCTTGGGATGCAGATGTATCTAAGCTTTCAGGTGGTGAACGCCGCCGTGTGGCACTTTGCCGTTTACTTCTGTCTAAACCAGACATGTTGCTTCTCGATGAACCGACGAACCATTTAGATGCTTCATCTGTATCTTGGTTGGAACGTTTCTTGAAAGACTTCCCGGGTACCATCGTTGCGATTACGCATGACCGTTACTTCCTGGATAACGTTGCAGAATGGATCCTTGAGCTTGACCGTGGTATGGGTATTCCGTATCAAGGTAACTACTCTTCTTGGCTTGAGCAAAAAAATGCCCGTTTAGAGCAAGAGAACAAGCAGGAAGAATCTTTTGCTAAAGCATTGAAAAAAGAACTTGAATGGGTTCGTTCAAATGCCAAAGGTCAGCAAAAGAAAAACAAAGCGCGTATGGAGCGTTTTGAAGAGCTTAACTCACGCGAATTCCAGCAACGTAACGAAACCTCTGAAATCTACATTCCACCTGGCCCACGTCTGGGCAACAAGGTTGTAGAAGTTGAAGGCATCAGCAAATCGTTTGGTGATCGCTTACTGTACAAAGATTTAACGTTCACAGTACCACCTGCTGCAATTGTGGGTATCGTGGGTGAGAACGGTGCAGGTAAAACCACGCTATTCCGTATGATGACTGGTGAACAGCAACCAGATACCGGTACGGTAACGCTGGGTGAATCGGTTAAAGTGGCTTATGTCGGTCAGATCCGTGACACCTTAGATAACAACAAAACCGTTTGGGAAGAAGTGTCTGGCGGTCTAGACATCTTGAAGATTGGTGATTACGAAATCGCATCTCGTGCGTATATCGGTCGCTTTAACTTTAAAGGCCAAGATCAGCAAAAACGCGTAGGTCAATTGTCAGGTGGTGAGCGTAACCGTTTACAACTTGCGAAAATCCTGCAAATGGGCGCAAACGTTATCCTACTCGATGAACCATCAAACGACTTGGATATCGAAACCTTGCGTGCACTTGAAGATGCCATTCTGGTATTCCCAGGTACTGTGATGGTGATCTCGCATGACCGTTGGTTCCTGGACCGTATTGCAACGCACATCTTGTCATTCGAAGGTGAAACACCTGAATTCTTCACCGGTAACTATGCTGAGTTTGAAGAATATCGCCGTAAGCGTGATGGTGATGATCTTGTAGCGAAGCGTCAAAAATATCGCAAAATCGGTGTTTAATCATCTCCGACTTTTGTAAATAAAAAAACCAGCCTCAGGGCTGGTTTTTTATGTTTATTATAGGGTGGAGGGTAAATTAGATTTCCCACTCATGATTACATTCACGGCATTTCCATTTCTTTTGGGTTTGCATGAATGCCTGCATTGAAATTTTAAAATCAGGTAAGTCCTTATAGAACATAAAGCCTGCGATCAAGGAAAAAATAAAGACGATCACAGTGGCAGTCTGTAAAGTGGTACCTGCACCATCGCCAAAAATCCACATCGCGATACTAATAATAACCAGTAATAGCAAAAGGAACAGGGCAGGGACCAGAAACATTAAGCTTTTAGGAACCACTGGACGTGGAGCTGCTTGACCTGGCTGGGCCACTGGCATGATTTTCGGGCTTTGACACTTAGGGCAACGATATTGCATTACAACTCCAAAATTCTAAATTACTGATTATTTTATCGGAAGATGCGAAGAAACCGAAATATTGCCCAACATAAAATATACAGGCAATAAAAAACCCAAGTCGCAATGCTTGGGTTTTTTATAAGATCACCATATATATTACGATGATCTTGAATATGGCGTCCCTACGGGGATTCGAACCCCGGTTACCGCCGTGAAAGGGCGATGTCCTAGGCCTCTAGACGATAGGGACAATTGAGGCAAATAACACAGCTAAAGCAAGACTTGATTTGGTGGAGTCAAGGAGGATCGAACTCCTGACCTCTACAATGCCATTGTAGCGCTCTACCAACTGAGCTATGACCCCAGTCTGTGTGAGCGCTATATTAGGGATATCGCGCTCACACGTCAACACAAAAATTAATTAAGCTTGATCAATTGCTTCATTTTTCGGCAACTTTAAGCTTTCATTGAGTTTTTCCCAGACTTTCAGCTCTTTTTTGCTTGGACCACCGACAATTTCTAGCGCATGACGTAAACGTGCAAAGGTTAAATCCGGACCAATGGTCACCATCGTTTGCATGACTGGGGTAGAGGCTGTCGAACCGGCAATCGCAATAAAGAACGCAGGCATGAAATCACGTAGCTTGATTTCCATCTGTGTCGCCAAGTCCATCAAGGTCTGGCTCACCGTGTCGTTATTCCAAGTAAACAGGCTTTCTAAACGCCAAATTGCGAATTGAAGACTTTGACGTACCTGTTCATCCGACAGTTTCTTGCTTTCAAACTGTTCTTTAGACAGGGTCGGGAAATGGTTGAAATAATGTGCAGACCAGTTCACAGCTTCAGACAGCAGGTTAATACGCGGTTGAATCGCAGCTGCAATTTCTTCTAATTTGGCACGATCTGCTTTCCAGGCCAATAAGGTGTCTAGAAGTTCAGCCGGGCTGAGTGCCTTGATCCATTGACCATTTAACCAGTTCAATTTCTCAACATCAAAGATCGGACCACCGAGGGATACACGTTTGATATCAAAATGCTCAATCATTTCAGCCAAAGTGAATTTTTCACTTTCATCTGGCATTGACCAGCCCATACGACCCAAGTAGTTCAACAAGGCTTCAGGCAGTACACCGATGTCTCTGTAATAGTTAATTGAGGTCGGGTTTTTACGTTTAGACAGCTTAGATTTATCCGGGTTACGCAGCAGTGGCATGTGGCATAGTATCGGCATTTCCCAACCAAAATATTGATACAGCAACTGATGTTTCGGCGCAGATGGAATCCATTCTTCACCACGAATTACGTGGGTGATTTGCATCAAATGATCATCTACTACGTTAGCCAAGTGGTAGGTTGGTAGGCCATCGGTTTTCAGCAGGATTTGCATGTCTACTTGCGCCCATGGAATCTCGACTTCGCCACGCAGCATGTCATTGAATTTACATACACCTTCAGTCGGTACTTTCATGCGAATCACATGTGGTTCACCAGCGGCCAAACGACGCTCCACTTCTTCTTCAGAAAGATTTAGACCACGACCATCATAACGTGGCGACTCTCCACGTGCCTGCTGTTCTGCACGCATTTGATCCAGTTCTTCTGCAGTTGCGAAACAGTAGAAGGCATGACCTTTCTCTACCAGTTCCAAGGCATAATTTTTATAGATATCCATACGTTCTGACTGGCGGTACGGCGCATGCGGGCCACCGACATCAGGACCTTCAGACCAGTTCAGACCCAACCAGCGCAATGAATCCAGGATCATTTTTTCAGATTCAGGCGTTGAGCGCAGTTGGTCAGTATCTTCAATACGAAGAATGAATTCACCGCCATGCTGTTTAGCAAAACATAAGTTAAACAAGGCGATATAGGCAGTACCTACATGCGGAAAACCAGTAGGAGAAGGTGCAATACGAGTACGAACAGTCATAGCCGGATCTAATCTTAGATATAAAATTGCAGCTATTATAGCGAAAAAGCCACATCACTTAATGCTTTATTCAACATTGAATGATGTGGCTTTTAAATCCGGGAATATTCAGCGCTGTTGAGGCTGATTAAGAATGAGCGCTCGAAAAAATACTTTGGACAAAGCGGGTGAAGCGGTAATTCTGTTCTGCAAAGAAATTTTGCGAAGGTGCGACTTTAAATGCAGTCAAGACTTTGAGATTATCTTCTGTTTGAAGTGTTTTTTCAGTTTTTTGTTGCTGAATCGCTTTTTCAATCGGCGAAGTCTTGCTTTCAACAGTGCTTACTGTAGGCTTCGGCAAATCTGTCTTCACAACGACGGCATGACCGAGTTGAATCGAGAACAACATAATCAGGCTTAGGATGCTGGCTGTGAATAATGTAAATTTCATATCCAAACTTCCTCCTTACTTCGGGTTGGTTTTATTTTGTTAAAAATGTTTTTTTAATACTCTGCCTACAATTTAATCACAGTTGATCATAAAGAAGTAGAACCAAGTCACATTTTTTACAAAAGAAATAATATAACTCTGTGGAAAATTACCAAAAATCGTAATTTCCTGTTTTGGTGGCCTATTTTTAACAGACAACTGTGAAGAGAGCGTGAAGAACTGTCTTATATTGTAGCAGAAGATTACTTTTCTAGCAGAATATGTATCCGGATTTAATTGTTAGAAGATATCTCAAAATCATCAATAGATTGTAGATATTGTTATAAATGCATGATTGTTATGCTTATTTTTGATTTGTATAGTGCAGCTCATATAAACAAAGAGTTACATCAGATGAAAAAAATAATAGCATCCGCAATCTTGACAATTTTAGTTGGAACAGCTGTACAGAATTCCGTCGCCAAAGATTTCCTGAATGTCTCTTATGACCCGACCCGTGAATTTTATCAGGAATATAACGAAGAATTTGGCAAGTTCTGGAAGCAGAAAACCGGACAAACGGTTAATTTTAAACAGTCGCATGGCGGTTCAGGCAAGCAGGCGCGTTCAGTGGTCGATGGTTTGCAGGCCGATGTCGTAACCTTGGCCTTGGCCAATGATATCGAAGAAATCGTCAATGCCGGTTTAATCGAGAAAGACTGGCAAAAAGAGTTTCCGAGTAATTCGGCACCCTATACGTCTACGATTGTATTCTTGGTGCGTAAAGGCAATCCAAAGCAAATCAAAGACTGGAATGATCTGACCAAAGCGGGTGTGGACATTATTACCCCAAACCCGAAAACTGGTGGCGCGCCACGTTGGATCTACCTGTCTGCTTGGGGTTATGCACTGAAACAGCCAGGCGGTAATGATGCGAAAGCCAAAGAGCTGGTGAAAAAACTTTATCAAAATGTCAAAGTTTTAGATTCCGGTGCCCGTGGTTCACTGACGACGTTTGCCGAGCGCGGCATTGGTGATGTGCTTTTATCCTGGGAAAATGAAGCCTTGCTGGCGACGCAAGGTCTGGGTAAAGACAAGTACGATATTGTCTATCCATCGATTTCAATTCTGGCCGAACCATCGGTAGCGATTGTCGATAAGAACGTGAATAAAAATGGCACTACCCATCTGGCAAAAGGCTATTTGAACTATTTATATTCACCGAAAGGGCAGGAGCTTGCTGCGAAATATTTCTTCCGTCCGCGGGATGCCAAAGTCGCTAACAAATATTCAGCCCAGTTTCCGAAAATCCAGACCTTTACCATTGATAAAGTCTTTGGTGGTTGGGCCAAAGCGCAAAAAACACATCTTGTGAATGGGGCGATTTATGACCAGATTTACAATGAAAAAAGATAAGTAAGCTGTAGTCCAGATGGAATAAAGAAAATGGCTAAAGTGTTATCCATTTTCTTTATATCTAATGCATAAAATTCTATATCTTAGATATAAGTAGAATAATAAACTGTATTTTCCTTTTAAAAACAAAATATTAAGTCAGAAAAACCTTTCATTTTATCGTGTTGTGATGTTGTAGGGTGAATTGCGATAAATGATTTTATTTCATATAGTTATATCTAATGAAGATAAACTCTGTGCTGCCATGAAAACTCAATTAAAATCGTTATTTAGTGCTGCCTTGTTGGCGACTGGTTTAGGCATGACCGCGACTGCTTCACAAGCAGCAGACCGTCAGTTTCTGAATGTATCCTATGATGCCACGCGTGAGTTCTATGATGAATTTAACAAATCATTTGGGACTTACTGGAAAAACCGCACCGGTCTGGATGTGAATTTCAAGCAGTCTCATGGCGGTTCGGGCAAACAGGCGCGTTCTGTGGTCGATGGCCTGAAAGGTGATGTGGTGACTTTGGCGCTGGCCAATGACATCGAAGAAATTGTGAAATCTGGTCAGATTCAGCCGGGCTGGCAAAAGGAATTCCCACACAACTCGGCACCTTATACTTCGACGATCGTATTCATGGTCCGCAAGGGCAACCCGAAAGGCATCAAGGACTGGAATGACCTAACAAAACCAGGCGTGCAAATTATTACGCCAAACCCGAAAACGGGCGGTTTGCCGCGTTGGGTGTATCTGTCTGCATGGGGTTATGCCGAGAAACAGCCAGGCGGCAATAAAGCTAAAGCACAGGATTTTGTTGGCAAACTTTATAAGAACGTGAAAGTGATGGATTCTGCTGCACGTGCTTCAATGACCACCTTTGCCGAGCGTGGGATTGGCGATGTATTGCTGACTTGGGAAAATGAAGCCTTGGTCACGCAAAAGACCTTGGGTAAAAACAAGTTTGATATCGTCTATCCATCAATTACCATTTTGACTGAACCGTCAGTGGCGATTGTGGATCGTACCGTAGAGAAAAATGGCAATAAATGGCTAGCAACAGGTTATATCAATTACCTGTATTCACCATTGGGTCAGGAAATGGCAGCTAAACATTTCTATCGTCCACGTAATGAAAAAGTATTAGCGAAATATTCGGCACAGTTCCCGAAAATCAAAACCTTTACCATTGATGAGGTCTTTGGTGGTTGGGCCAATGCACAGAAAACCCATTTTGTGAATGGTGCAATTTTCGACCAGATTTATAACAGCAAACGTTAATTGATCTGCGAAGTCCTCTTGCTGGTAAAAAAGCCTCCTGAACAGGAGGCTTTTTTTGTGGCAGAAAATGCTAAAACGGTTTTCTCTATGGAAAGTAATATTTATCTACAAAAAGTCGTTTGGAGCTTTGCCTAAACAGGGTGATAATGTGCAGTTAAATTTTCCCCCCTATTGATTGAGTTTTTATGTCACATATTTCTGTATTACTTCACGAAACGATTGATGCCTTGTTGGCGGGTCGCAATACGGGAACTTATGTGGATGGTACCTTTGGCCGTGGTGGACATACGCGTTTATTGCTGTCCAAATTAGATGAAAATGCACGCGTCTATGCCTTTGATAAAGATCCACAAGCACTGGCTGTAGCGGCTGAACTCGAACAAGAAGATTCACGTTTTAAAATTATTCATGCCAGCTTTGCTGATCTGAAAGAGGCATTGGCTGAGCTGGGCATTGAACACGTCGATGGGGTGATGGCGGATCTTGGTGTTTCTTCACCGCAGCTGGATCAGGCTGAACGTGGTTTCAGTTTTATGAAAGATGGCCCACTGGATATGCGCATGGACAACTCGCAAGGTCCCACCGCAGCAGAATGGCTGACCCAGATTGAAGAAGAAGCACTGGCGAATATCATTTTTAAATATGGTGAAGAGCGTTATAGTCGCCGTATTGCCAAAGCGATTAAAGCTGCTGGATATATTGATACCACGGCAAAGCTCGCTGAGATCGTAAAAGTAGCGCACCCGAAATGGGAAAAAAATAAGCATGCTGCGACCCGTACTTTCCAGGCAATTCGTATTGCTATTAATAAGGAATTAGAAGATATTGAAATCTTCTTGCCTCAGGCCGTTGAAATCTTGAAACCTGAAGCACGTTTGGCGGTGATTAGCTTCCATTCACTGGAAGACCGTTTGATTAAACAATTTATTCAAAAAGAGTCAACGCTTGAAGAGGATTCAGGCTGGGGAATGCCACAACAACAGAAAGATACGCGACGTTTAAAGAAAGTTTCTCGTGTTAAAGCCAGTGATGAGGAGGTCAAAGCCAATCCTCGTTCACGTAGCGCATGGCTCCGGGTAGCAGAACGTTTAGCTTAATAGGCAGATCATGAAAACGGAAGTGGTTGATAAAAAAACAGAAAAATTGTGGCTGAAAAAAGTTACAATCTATCTCATGCTGATATTGATGGTCTTCATCAGTGCAGTATTTGTGGTATTTCAGGTATTTGAATACCGTCAGGATAACAGAAAGCTGAGTACCTATCTGCGTGAAAGGGATGACCTGAATGCAGAGTGGGGGCGTTTGCTGATTGAGCAGCAAACTTTTGGCGCGACGGCACAGATCGGTACGCGTGCAGTGACACAGCTGCGTATGTATTCACCTCCGGTTTCACAAAGTGTCGTGATTTCCTTACCACAAACTTCAGATGAGAAAAAATAAGGCTAGCGTTCCGACATGGTAGACAAGAGAAAGAAGCAACCGGTACGTAAAAAACAATCGGTCACCGACAAAAATGCCTCAAATGTTTATATCAATCGTTTTTACATCATGTGGGCGGTGGTGTTGCTGTGTTTTGTGACACTGATTTGCCGTGCTTTCTATGTACAGATTATTAATAAAGATTTTTTGCAAAACAAAGCCAATGCCAATATTTTAAGAACCAATACCATCAAGGCAATGCGTGGCGTAATTTATGATCGTAATGGCATTCCATTGGCTATCAGTACCCCAATCATGAAAATTGTGATTGATCCACGTGATTATTTTGACAATAAAAAACTCTATGACGAGACCATGCTGGCGCTGGAAAAAGAACCGAATAGCCGCAAGCTCAAACGTCAGCTACCGGATAAAAACCTGAATCTGGATGAGCTGGCGGATGCAGTCGGTATGGATCGGGCAGAACTACGTAAAAAAATGGAAGAACGTCCGCGTTCACGTTATCTGATCCTGAAAAAAGAAGTTCCGCCACAACAGGCCGAACTGATTATGAAACGTAATTTTCAGGGCGTATATACCGAGAAAAACTATAAACGTTATTATCCGCAGCCACAGCCGAACTCTCAGATTATTGGCCTGACCAATAGCGAAGGCAGCGGGATTGAAGGTCTGGAAATGCAGCTGAATAGCCGTCTTTCCGGAAAGGATGGCGAACAGCAGATCATTCGCGATAAAAAAGGCAACCGGGTCAAAGAACCGGAAGTGATTAAAGAAGTTGAACCGGGTGAAAATATTACCCTGAGTATCGACTCGCGTCTGCAATATATTATGTACCGTGAGCTGACGGCTGCTGGTGTCGCCAATAATGCCCGTTCAGCGACTGCGATTGCTGTTGATGTCAAAACCGGTGAAATTCTGGCGCTGTCATCATGGCCATCGTATAACCCGAATGACAAAAACAGCCTGCTCAACAAGGATGCCATGCGTAACCGCGGTGCAGTCGATTCTTTCGAACCGGGCTCGACCATGAAGCCGCTCACTGTAGCGATGGCCTTGGAAAGTGGCAAATATACGGCGAATTCAGTCGTTAATACCACACCGGGCAGTATGCGAGTCGGTAATCATACCATTCGTGATACGCATAACTATGGTCAGTTGACGCTCGGCGGCATTCTGCAGAAATCCTCTAACGTCGGTGTGGCGAAACTGGCCTTGTCGCTGCCGTATGAAACCTTGCCAACCTTCTATAAACGCTTGGGTTTTGGTCAGCGTTCAGCGGTGAAATTCCCGGGTGAAAGTGCCGGTCTGATTCTGCCTCCTAGCAAATGGAATGTGTCAGAAGTGGCAACCATGTCCTATGGTTATGGTCTGAATGCGACGGTACTACAGCTGGCTGATGCCTATGCCATGCTGGCCAATAAAGGCGTGAAAATGCCGCTGAGCCTGTACAAGCTGGAAGAACAGCCCCAGGGTGAACAGATGATCGATGCCAATATTGCCGATCAGGTCCTGCTGATGATGGAAACCGCAACCTTGCCAGGTGGTACGGCGACTCGCGCCACCATTCCAGGTTACCGCGTGGCGGGTAAAACCGGTACTGCACATAAATTGCGTGCCGACCGTAAAGGTTATTCAACCAGTGAATACCGGGCTTTATTTGCCGGCGTGGCACCAGTCAGTGATCCACGGATCGCTATGGTGGTGGTGGTAGAAAACCCACAAGGCACTTACTATGGCGGTACGGTATCTGCACCGGTCTTTGCCCGCGTGATGCAGGAATCCTTGCGTCTGCTGAATGTCCCTCTGGACAAACCTTTAGAACCTCCCAAAGTCCAGTAAATAGGTGATCAATGTCTATTACATTTCAAGATCTCTACACCCCTCACGATGTCGCTGACTGGATGAAGCAATCCTTTCAGGGCTTCGAGCTGGATAGTCGTAAAGTCAAACCGGGACAAATTTTTATTGCCCTGACCAGTCTGTCTCAACCGGAAAAAACTGCTCAATTCGCCCAGAAAGCCTTAGAGCAGGGTGCATTGGCCGTGATTTCAGAAACTGAACTGGATGTATCTCCAAATTTGGTGGTAGCAGATGTACGTCATCTAATGGGTCAATGGCAAAAGCAGTATTTGCAAGCGACTCAACCTGTGCAAGCTGCTCGAATTCTGGCAGTTACCGGCACCAATGGTAAAACCACGATTTCTCGCTTGGTGGCTGAATTCATCATGTTGCAAGGTAAAGCCTGTGCAGTGATGGGTACTACAGGTAACGGGATTTTGCCAAATCTGGAAGCATCTTCGCATACCACTCTAGATGCTTTGCAACTGCAAAATGCCTTGCATGGCTATGTGCAGGCCGATGCGGAGTTTGCCTCGATTGAAGCCAGTTCGCATGGTCTGGAACAAGGCCGCTTGAATGGTTGTGATATCGAGATTGCGGGCTATAGTAATTTGAGTCGTGACCATCTGGACTATCACGGTACGCTGCAAGCTTATGCGGAAGCAAAGTCTGGTTTATTCCGTTTTGAATCATTAAAAGTGGCTGTCATCAATATCGATGATGAACATGCACAGATCATGCTGGATGCTGCACAAACTAATCCGGCACAGCCTAAAATTTTGACTTATTCCACCAAGCAAAAAGCGGATTATCAGGTTCAGGATATTCAGTACAGCATTTCAGGTGCGACCTTTAAACTAAAAACTGCTTCTGCTGAATATATGGTTAACAGTCCATTGCTGGGCCATTTCAATATTGAAAATCTGGTCGCCAGTCTGATTATGGTGGAGCAGGCTGGGTTTGACCTGAACAGTTTGATTGCGTCTGTACCACAGCTCAAAGGTGCGCCCGGTCGGATGCAGGTGCTGCGTGATGGAGAGCGCCTGTTTGTGGTGGATTATGCCCATACCCCGGATGCCCTGACTCAGGTTCTGGTGACCTTGAAACGTCATGTTTCACAAAATCTCTGGGCAGTCTTCGGCTGTGGTGGCGACCGTGACCGTGGTAAACGTCCACTGATGACTCAGGCAGCATTGGAGGGTTCAGATATCGCAGTACTCACTTCTGATAACCCACGAACCGAAGATCCGGCACAAATTTTTGCTGATATGAAAAATGATATCGACTTTTCCGGCAAAATCTATCATGAAATTCATGACCGTCGTGAAGCGATCAAGTTTGCGGTTAAACACGCACAGGCGGGTGATATTGTCGTGATTGCAGGGAAAGGTCACGAAAACTATCAGGAAATTGATGGCGTACGTCACTGGTTTGATGACGTGGTCGAAGTGCAGGCTGCGATTGATGCCCAGCATTGCAACACAGATTCAGCCTATTCAGCGCATTAGGATTCAGATATGCATACCTCAACAACAAGTACTGCGGCGCTGGAGCCGTGGAGCATAGAACAATTACAGCAGGCCACCCAAGGCTACTGGCTGAATGATAAAAAGCCTGCAGGCCAGATCAAGCGGATTTTGACTGATTCACGTGATGCAGAATCAGGTGATGCTTTTCTTGCGCTGAAAGGTGAGCGTTTTGACGCACATGACTTTATTGCACAAGTGGCGGCTCAAGGTTGTGAAATTGCCATTGTCAGCTGTCCGGTGGATGCTGATATTTGCCAGCTGGTGGTAGAAGATACCCGTCTGGCATTGGGATTGTTGGGAGCTTATCGCCGTCAGCAGAATTCTCAACTTAAAGTCATTGCCTTGACCGGCAGCAGTGGCAAGACCACGACTAAGGAAATGCTGGGAAGCATTCTGTCACGTCTGGCACCGACCTTGGTGACGCGTGGTAATTTGAATAATGACCTTGGCGTGCCGGTAATGTTGCTGGAGCTACGTCCTGAACATCAATATGCAGTAATGGAACTCGGTGCAAGTCATCAGGGTGAAATTGATTACACTTCAAAAATGGTACAGCCGCATGTGGCCGGAATCATTAATATCGGGACTGCACATTTAGGTGAATTTGGCGGCCGTGACGGGATTTGCCGTGCAAAATCCGAGATTTATGCGCATATCTCTGAAATTTCGATTATTCCTGCTGCCGATGATTTTGCTGAAACGATTCGTGCCGCAGTAAAAACCGAAAAAAGCTTGAGTTTTGGTGCTGGTGGTGATGTATATGCCAGCGATGTAGTCCTTGATGCTCAATCTTCAACCTTTACCCTGAATACAGCGCAAGGCTCGAAAACAGTTCAGTTGCCATTTGCCGGCGAACATAATGTTGAAAATGCGACCGCAGCAGCAGCTTTCGCCCTGGCGATCGGTGTTGGTCTGGATGATATCGTGGCCGGTCTGGAACAGGCCGTGGGTGCCAAAGGTCGTCTGAACTTTATTCCACACAAAGACTATTTGTTTATTGATGACACCTATAATGCCAATCCGGGTTCGATGCGTGCAGCAGCAGAAGTGTTGGCGCAGCAGCAGGGCATCCGGGTCATGGTCACCGGCGATATCGGTGAACTGGGTTCATCTGCCGCAATCGAGCATTACAAGCTCGGTCGGGATCTGGTCTCGGTCAAAGGCATTAATTTTGTGGTGGCTGTGGGTGAATTTGCGCCTGCCGCACAAGAAGGTGCTCGTAGTACACAATATGGTAAAAAAATGCAGGCTTTCCTGAATCAGGAGCAGGCCTTGCCATTTTTAATTGATTTGATTGAAACACATCATCCCCAGCCAATGTCTTTCCTGTTTAAGGGGTCGCGTTTTACCCATATGGAAACATTGATGGCTGCATTGATGGAGAAACTCTAAATGCTGTTATGGCTATTTGACCTTCTGGCGGGCTTTGACAGCACGTTTCAGGTGGTTCGTTATTTAACTTTACGTGCTTTACTCAGTGTTTTGACGGCACTGACCATTGGCCTGGTGCTTGGCCCAATCATGATTCGCAAGCTGCAGGCGCTGAAATATGGTCAGGCAGTCAGCTCGTATGCCCCTGAAAACCATGCCAAGAAAATGGGTACACCGACCATGGGCGGGGTGCTGATCCTGCTTTCAATCGGGATTTCGACTTTACTCTGGGCGGATCTGTCTAATCCTTATGTCTGGATTGTACTGGGTGTAATGGTGATTTTCGGTGCCGTGGGCTGGGCCGATGACTGGATCAAAATCCGTTATAAAGACAATGCAGGTTTGCCTGCGAAGAAAAAATTCTTCTGGACTTCAGTGGGTTCGTTGGGTGCTGGTATAGCCTTGTATGTGATTGCGCAGCAACAGACCAATCCGGTGCATACTGCGAATATGCTGGATCTGCTGATTCCATTCTTTAAAGACTTAAGCATTCCATTGTCAATGATTCCGCTGGGTATTGGATTTATTATCTTTACCTATTTCGTCATTAACGGTGCATCCAATGCCGTGAACTTGACCGATGGTCTGGATGGTCTGGCGATCATGCCAATCGTGCTGGTGGCTACAGGTCTGGGCGTATTTGCCTATCTGGCCGGTGATGTGCGTTTTGCCAATTATCTGCATATTCCTTATGTAAAATACTCGTCTGAACTGGTGGTGATCTGTGCTGCCATGATCGGAGCCGGTTTAGCTTTTCTTTGGTACAATGCCCATCCAGCCCAAGTGTTTATGGGTGATGTCGGTGCTTTATCTCTCGGTGCAATGCTCGGTACGATTGCCGTCATGGTGCGTCAGGAAATCGTATTTGCGATTATGGCTGGTGTTTTTGTAGTGGAAGCGATTTCAGTATTCCTGCAGATTGGTTCATTAAGAATGCGTAATAAACGCGTATTCCTGATGGCGCCGCTGCATCATCATTATGAAAAGAAAGGCTGGCGTGAAACCCAGGTGGTGATCCGTTTCTGGATTATTACGATTATGCTGGTAGTTTTGGGTCTAATGACCTTAAAATTGCGCTAAGAAATGCATGGGAAAAAGTCGGCGCATGCCGGCTTTTTTGTTTTGGAGAAAATGATGAATTTACTCATGTGCCCAGTCTGTCGCCAGCAGTTGAGCTTAAATGAAAGAACATGGCGCTGTGAGAATCATCATAGTTACGATGTCGCCAAACAGGGCTATGTGAACCTGCATGTGGTTCAGCATAAGCACAGCAAAAACCCGGGAGATACGCCTGAGTCTGTGCAGGCACGTCGCGCATTTCTCAGTGCAGGTTATTATGCGCCTTTGCAACAGGCTGTCGTGGAAAAGATTCGCGAGTTGCGGATTGAGAACCTTTTAGATATTGGTTGTGGCGAAGGCTATTATACGAATGCCATGCAGGCGGAAGTGCTGCAATGCGTCGGGGTTGATATTGCCAAAAATGCAGTTCAGGTGGCTGCCAAGCTGAATAAAGAGGTGACTTGGGTGGTGGGAACCGGGGCAACCTTACCAGTACTGGATGAGTCAATTGATCTCTGTACCAGCTTATTTAGTCCGATTCCCAAACAGGAAATCCTGCGGGTATTAAGGCCGAAGTCTTATTTGATGGTAGTGACGCCGGCACCACAACATTTATATGCTATGCGTGAGGCTTTATTTGAAGAAGTGAAACCACACGAGCCGCAGAAGTTTGTTGAGCAGTTGCAAGATGAATTTAATCTGGTTAGTGAGCAGGTGATTGATGCGCCAATGGTTTTGCCACAGGCTGATTTAAAAAACCTGATTGCGATGACGCCATATGCTTATAAGGCCAAACCTGAACGTCGTTTAGCACTTGAACAGCAGGATCAGTTTGAATTACTGGCGCAATATCAGATTTACCTGTTTCAGAAAAAATAAAAAATGCATATAAAAAAGCCCTCAACTGAGGGCTTTTTTATATCAGTCAGATTACTGGACTTCTTCAATCAGATTTTCCAGAGAATCTACCCGGTTCGGCTGAAGAGGCTGTTCTTGTGGTGCAGAACTTTCATCATCTGGTAAACGAATCGGTTGATCTGGCAAATCTTCAAAGTCAGTTTCTGTGCGTTTCGGGACGACCACAGGTGCAGGACGGTAAAGCGCTGTCGCCAGAGGCGGAGAAGACGGATCATTCTGTGCTTCATCAGCCTGAACCACCTTGTTGCGATTTACCGGTGCCTTAGCATTGCGGTCTAAACGTACCCAGGCTTCTGGCTGGCCTTTTAATGCCTTGCCCATAAAATCGGTCCAGATCGGTAGAGCTGCCACACCACCATATTCACGGCGACCTAAAGTGGTTGGCTGATCAAAGCCTACCCAGGTCACGGTGACTAACTTACCATTGAAACCTGCAAACCAGGCGTCTTTGGCATCATTAGTGGTACCGGTCTTCCCGCCGATATCACCACGACCAATTCTTAATGCAGCACGGCCAGTACCATGCTGAATCACATCACGCAAAATGTTGGCCATGTCATAGGCAGAGCTGGATTTTAAAATACGCTGTGCCTGACGATAATTACTGTCTTCGGCAGAGACTTTAGGTGCAGGCTGTTTTTGCTCTAAAGTTGTATTGTTAATTGCAATTGCTTCGTCATCTGCGGTAATAGGGTCAGTGGCTTGAACTGTTTCTTCTTTTTCATTAATACATGAAATACAGGCATATTCAGGCTTGGCTTCAAAGATGGTATTGCCATAGGCATCTTCAATACGGGTAATAAAGTGCGGCTGAATTCGGTAACCGCCATTGGCAAAGGTAGCATAGCCAGTCACCATCTGAATCGGGAGGACCTGCGGGGTGCCTAATGCAATAGTATAGTTACGTGGAATCTGACTGTCTTGTAAACCAAAATCCATGAATAACTGACGTGTACGTTCAATCCCGACGGCCTGTAATAAGCGCACTGAGACTGTATTACGTGACAGATAAAGTGCACGACGTAGGGGGATCATGCCCAGATAACGGCCATCCGAGTTACGTGGCGTCCATTTGCCAATGGTAATGGGTGCATCATTGACCATAGTATGCGGCGTCATGCCACGTTCTAAAGCCAGGGCATAAACAAAAGGCTTAATGGTAGAGCCGGGTTGACGCCAGCCTTGGATTGCACGGTTAAATTTCGACTGATAAAAGTTATATCCCCCGACAATGGCTTCAATCGCACCATTATTTGGATTGATGGCAATCAATTGTCCTTGCACGTTGGGGATCTGCACCAATGACCAAGAGGTTTTATTTTCATTGGGTCTTAAACGAACAATGTCTTTGACTTTGACAATCTCGGACGCTTTGCTCGGTGCGCCACCTACACTGTTGACGTTACGAAAGCGACGCGCCCAGGACATACCTGACCAGGGAACAGTCACGCTGCTTCCGTCCTGCATGAGTGCTTCAAAACTAGAATTACCCACCTGAATTACTTGCGCAGGATAGGTGTTGGCATAAGCACGGAACTTGTCGAGGGGTTGATCATGTGCTTCAGCACCACGCCAGCCATGTCGACGGTCATAAGCCTCTAAGCCTTCTTGTACCGCTTGTTCCGCATAGGCCTGACGTTCACTATGAATGGTAGTATAGACTTTATAACCAGAATCTACCGCCTGTTCACCAAAGTTTTGTACCAGTTCAGAACGTACCATTTCACCGACATACGGAAATTTATTACGGGTACTCCGGTCAGGCATATCTAAATTTACCGGTTCAGCAATGGCTTGCTGATACTGGCTCTGATTTAAATAGCCCAGTTGCAGCATACGACCCAAAATCCAGTTACGACGTTCCAAGGCACGTTTGGGATTGGCGACCGGATTGTATCGAGAAGGTGCTTTAGGCAGGCCAGAGATCATGGCCATTTGTGCAATTGAAAGCTCTTCTAAGCTCTTGTTATAGTAAATTTTAGCTGCTGCGGCGATGCCGTAAGCATTTTTCCCCAAGAAAATTTTATTGACATACAGGGTCAGAATTTCTTCTTTACTTAAGTTTTGCTCAATTTTACGAGCCAGAAAAATTTCCGTCAGTTTACGCTTTAGCGTCCGTTCAGGGCTAAGGTAATAGTTTTTTGCCACTTGCATGGTAATGGTCGAACCGCCGGTCTGTACATCCGAGCCAGTCACCGTTTCACTGAGTGCGCGGCCCAAGCTTTTAAAGCTGATTCCGCTATGCTCAAAAAAGCTGGAATCTTCAGCGGCGAGGAAAGCATGAATAAATTCGGTTGGAATTTGTTCATATTTCACGGGAACAGAAAGCTTGCCTCCATATTCGGCAATTAATTCATTATCTGAACTAAAAACTTGTAAAGGCTTTAATAGAGGGGCCTTTTTAAGCGTAGACATTTCAGGCAAAGATGGGGCAATATAGAGATACATGCCATAGAAACCCATCGGAATTGAGATCAGTATAATGATAATGATCAAAAAAAATGGATGAACAAGGCCTGAACAAGATAGCTTTTTCATAACAAGTAAGTTTTAATAAGAGCTAATGGCGAACTAATTACCGGTCAGTATATCCTGTCGATATCCATATTGTTAGATGAGTTATTGTATCTATATAAAATTATAGACTGGACCAATTGGTAAGTTAGATTGAATTGGGGACAAAAAAATAATAGAAAGTGTATTGTGCGCAGGTTATATCGTAAACCAAATAAGGGGTTAATAGGAGTCGATATTAGTTCGACTTCTGTTAAGGTTTTAGAACTTTCTGTAAAAAGTGGCCGTTACTGGGTAGAGAGCTATGCTTTGGTCCCATTATCGGAAAACAGTGTTGTTGAAAAAAACATCTTAAACCCAGAAGCAGTCGCTGATGCCCTTGGGCGTGCAATTAATTTGGGCAATACCCAGTCGAATCAGGCCGCTTTTGCGATTCCAACTTCAATGGTCATCACCAAAATCATTGAGATGGATGCAGACATGTCGGATGATGAACGTGAAGTTCAGATTCGTGAAGATGCGGAACAATATATTCCTTTTCCACTCGATGAAGCGAGTCTGGACTTTGAAGTTCTGCCAGACCGCCTTTCCAATCCGAACCGGGTCAATGTGCTGCTGGTCGCGACACGGATCGAAAATGTCGAAGCACGTTCTGAAGTTTTAGAGATTAGCAGTCTAACGCCTAAGATTGCAGATGTAGAAAGTTTTGCGCTGGAAAATGCCTTTAAGGTATTTTCGGACACTTTGCCGATGGGGGTCAATACGGTTGGTATTTTAGACATTGGTCATAGTATGACGACCTTGTCGGTGATGCAGAACAACAAGATTATTTATACCCGTGAGCAGGTGTTTGGTGGCAAGCAATTGACTCAGGAAATTCAGAATCGTTATGGATTGTCTTTTGAAGAAGCTGGACGTGCTAAAAAACCCGTGCCTTGCCGGATGATTATGATATTGAAGTGCTAGAACCATTTCTGGATGCCGTCGTACAACAGGCAGCCCGTTCATTGCAGTTCTTCTTTTCATCTTCTCAGTTTAATGAGATTGACCATATTTTACTGGCCGGCGGGAATGCCAATATTCCAGGTCTGGCAAAATTATTACAACAAAAACTCGGTTACCGTGTCACGATCGCGAATCCATTTTTGCAAATGGGCTTTTCTCCTCAAATTGATATTAAAAAAATTGAAAATGACGCGTCATCACTCATGGTTGCATGCGGTTTGGCATTAAGGAGTTTTGATTAATGGCAAGAATTAACTTAACCTGAGTTCGATATAAAAAAAGAGTAGAAAAAAAGCCCTGTTTTTGTAACATATTGGTTCTCAAGACAAAATGTTATAAAACAAGGCTTCTCAATGGATCATATTACCGAATTATTTTGTATTT
>NZ_JBWZQN010000062.1:0-21027 GCF_056724605.1 Prolinoborus fasciculus
CATCGTTCGGTAAATAACTTCATGGTGAATATCATGGCTGCTGTAGTGGCTTATTGTTTGAACCCCAATAAGCCAACTTTCCAAAATATGCTAAAAGGTTAAGTGGATTTCATCGAACTCAGGTTAACTTACTTCCTTGGCGTGATGAGCTAAGAATTAAAAGAAATAATGAATTCGTGGCAATCTGCGTGGGGGCGCTGTTCTTAGGATTAGCAGCAGCAGGTTCTACCTGGTTTTATTATGATCACAAGCTTCAGGATCAGGAACAGGCCAATCAGCTGATTCAAAGTACCAACCAGAATCTGGATGTGCAGTTAAAGGCGCTTGAAGGTTTACAAGAACAGCGTAATGCAATTGTTGAACGGATGAAACTGATTCAGGGCCTACAAACCCAACGTCCGATTGCAGTGCATCTGATTGATGAAATTGTGCGGGTGACCCCAAGCAATATGTATATCACCAAATTCCAGCGTATCGGTGATAAGTTTACCATTGAAGGTCGAGCTGAGAGTTCAAATACGGTAGCAGAACTGCTCCGTAATCTGGAAGCTTCATCTTGGTATCGGAATGCCTTTATGAATGCCTTCCTGGTGGCTGAAGAAGCAAAAGAAAAGGCACCGAGCTCGATTATTCCACGTGTGGAAGAATCTTATGGCAGTTTTACTGTAACTGTAACTGTGGATCTGGATCAGATCGCTCAGCCAGTACTTAACGAAGAACAACAAGCAGTCGCTACAACTACGGGGGCATCATCATGAGTAATGAAGAATTCGATGAGTTCTGCCAAGATGTCGTCGCTGTACCCAAAAATAAAATGACTGTTGAAAAGTTTTTTCAGCAATTCAATACATTAGATCCAAATAACTATGGTAGCTGGCCTTTGTCGGTCAAAATTACCTGCTGGATTTTTATTGCGGCACTGGCATTTGCGGTGATTTACTTTGTCATGATCAGAAGCACGATTGAGTCAATTTCACAAGCCAGTGCTCAAGAACAAAACCTGCTGAATGAATTTCGCGAAAAAGAATCCAAATTACGCAATTTACAACAATATCAAATCCAGCTTCAGGAAATGGAAGCCCGTTTTAACCAGCAGTTAGAACAGTTGCCGAAAGAAACTGAAATTCCGGGTCTGGTTGAAGATATTAACCTGAGCGGTGTGAATTCAGGCCTGAAGTTTAAAAATATCCGTCTAGAGCCTGAAATTAAACAAGAGTTCTTTATTGAACAGCCAATTGCGATTGAAGCTACTGGGGATTATCACGCTTTTGGTTCCTTTGTGAGCAGTATTGCCGGCTTGTCACGTATTGTTACGCTGCATGATTTCACCATTACCGGTGCTGAAAACAAAGAGAAAAAATCTGAAATTCCGGTCATTGATTATGTGGTGAAAGCCAAAACTTATCGTTATGTCGGTAATGCGGAAGGTGCTGCAGCGCAGCCTGCAGCTAACAGCACTACTCAGGGGGCGCAGTAATGAAGAACATTAAAATTACTTCGGCTTTAACGCTTGGGTTTTTATTATTGGGATGTGATTCACGCATTGATGCAGTCAATCAGGAAATGGCCAATATTCGTAATCAGCCGCCTTTACCGATTGAACCTGCGCCTGATTTTATGCCAGTTGAAACCTTCAACTATGCAGCACATCAGATCAAAAGTCCTTTTTTACCAAGTTCTTTGGCTGCTGAACTGAAAATTATGGCGGGGAAACGGGTTTATCCAAACCTATCACGTCAACTGCAACCGCTAGAAAGTTATCCGCTGGAAACTTTGACCATGAAAGGCAGCATGCGTAATCAGGCCGGGCAGATTCTGGCTTTAATCCAGACGCCTGATGGTGAAGTTGAGCGGATCCAGCATGGTAGCTATATGGGGCTTAATCATGGTCGTGTGGTTGGAATTACACCGACACAGATCGATTTGATTGAGATTATTCCAGATGGCCGTGAGGGATATGTGGAACGTCCGCGAAGTCTGGTTCTTATCGGGCCGGCGCCATAAGTTTTAAAGGAATAACAATGAATAAGAGTATTAAAGAATTTATTTTTGGGGATGTTAATACAATGAATCGTGTGTTTCGTCAGTTTTCAATGGGTGCTGTTGCGATTGCGGTGATGCAAGTGGCCAGTGCGCAGGTTTCAATGACCAATGTAGTACCCATGCAGCTTCCTGGACAAGGAACTGAGATTCGGGTGATGTTCAATGGTTTGCCACCACAACCACAAGCCTACCAATTAGAATCGCCGTCACGTCTGATTCTGGACTTTGACAAGGCACAACAGAATTTAAAACAAAGCAGTATTCCGGTGGCAACACGTGAAGCCAGTTTGGTAGATGTCACTTCGGATGCTCAGCGGGCACGTTTGACGGTAAATTTGACCGAGGCTGGCGCTTTTACGACTCGCGTGGAAGGCAATACCTTTATTCTTAAAATTAACTCGGCAACTCCTGTTGCCATGGCTCAACCTGTGCAGCAACAGTCAGCTCAGGGTATTAGTAACATTGGTTTCCAGCGCGGTGCCCAAGGTGAAGGCCAAGTCGTCATCGATCTGGCAGGAAATAATACACCAGTCGATGTACAGCAGCAGGGTACCAAAGTTATTGTACGCACTTTAGGTTTCAAGATTCCGGCTCATTTGACCCGCCGTCTTAATGTGACTGATTTCGCGACTCCGGTATCGAGTGTGGATGCTGTGAATCAAAATGGTTCAGGCGTGATTACGATTCAGTCTGCGGAAAGTTATGAATATATGGCTTATCAGACTGATAACAAGCTGACCATCAGTTTGAAACGACCAGAAGCCAAGAGTCCATTGCGTCCTAAAACCGTTGCCTATACCGGTAAGAAGATTTCTTTAGATTTCCAGGATATCGAAGTGCGCCGTGTATTACAGCTCTTAGCCGATTTCACCGATATCAATATGGTGGCTGCGGACAGTGTGCAAGGTAATATTACTTTGCGCTTAAAAGAAGTACCGTGGGATCAGGCGCTGGATATTGTGCTGAAAACCAAAAATCTGGATAAACGCCGTAATGGCAATGTAATGTGGATTGCACCGATAGCAGAATTGATTAAAGCAGAAGAGGAAGAGGCTAAAGCATTAAAGCAAAGTATTAAGCTAGCTCCGCTTCAGACTGAATATCTGCAGCTTAGTTATGCTAAGGCTACAGATATCGAAAAACTGATTACTCAAAATAAAGGAGCATCAGGTAGTTCTAGTGATGGGGATAAAGAGAGTTTGCTGAGTTCAAGAGGATCTATTTCTATAGATGCTCGGACTAATACCTTAATTGTTAATGATACTCAGCAATTTATTGATAAAATTAAGAATATGGTAAATTTACTTGATGTTCAAGTGAAGCAGGTCATGGTTGAGGCCCGTATTGTTACAGCTGAAACCAACTTTTCACGTGATTTGGGAATTAATTGAGGTATACAGCGTATTAATCCAACTCTAAGTGGCGGATCTAATGGCTCTAATGTGTGGGGAGGAGACTATTCTCCAAGTCTAGATCTAAATGTGGATTTAGGGACTGCAAGTGCAGGAACATTTAGTTTTGGATTGCTAAAAATTTCTGACTATATGTTGGATTTACAGTTAACTGCACTACAAACAGATGGATTGGGTGAGATTTTATCTGCTCCTAAAATTATGACAGGTGATAAACAAAAAGCTCATATTTTACGCGGAACAGAAATTCCCTATCAAACATATAGTGCAGAAGGAGGAACAACAACTTCTTTTAAAGAAGCAAACTTGAGACTTGAAGTAACGCCAAGTATTACGCCAGATGGTAAAGTACAGATGGAACTCAAGATTGAAAAAGATAGTATCGGTACAATTACGCCTGAAGGTCCTTCCATTAATACCAATGAATTACAAACGAATGTATTGGTAAGTGATGGTGAAACAGTGGTATTGGGAGGGATATTTGATGATCTTAGAGTAAAGAATTCCAGTAAAGTACCATTTTTAGGGGATTTGCCTGTTTTAGGTAATCTTTTTAAAAATAGTTCAAGCACCTCAAGTCAAGCAGAGCTCCTGATTTTCGTTACACCTCGAATTGTTAATGACAGTGTTTCAAGAAATCATTAATATATTTTGAATTTAACAAAACGAATAGGTGACTCCTTGCCAAGCAAAGAGTTTGAAACCCTACCAAATATTTATTTGGTAGGGCCGATGGGGGCCGGTAAAACAACAGTAGGACGACATCTCGCAGAATTGTTAGGACGTGAATTTCTAGACAGTGATCATGAAATTGAACGTAAAACAGGTGCGACCATTCCCTGGATTTTTGAAAAAGAAGGGGAACAGGGTTTTCGTGACCGTGAAACTGCTGTGATTAATGACCTTACCTCACGTCCCCATCTGGTTTTAGCCACCGGTGGTGGTGCAATTACTCAGGTTTTAAACCGAGACTATCTGAAACAGCGCGGAATCGTTGTCTATCTCTATACGCCGGTTGAAATTCAACTGCAACGTACCTATCGCGATAAAAACCGTCCACTCCTTCAAGTCGAAAATCCGGAACAAAAGTTACGTGATTTACTGGCAGTTCGTGATCCCTTGTATCGTGAAGTGGCGCATCATATTATTGAGACCAATCAGGGTGCTGCACGAGATCTGGCGCAGCGGATTCTCAATCTCATTACTTCCAAAAACTAAGCTCATTGAATAAAGTGGTTAATCAAGCATGCAAACCTTATATGTAGAACTCGGAGAACGTCGTTACCCTATTTTTATCGGGAGCGATCTGGATCCACAGGCCTTATTGGCACCCTATATTCATGGCAAGCAAGTGATGATTGTAAGTAATACTACGGTTGCACCACTTTATTTGCAGCGTTATCAAACTGCAATTGAAGCTTTGGATAAGCGTGTTGCAACCTGTATTTTGCCTGATGGTGAAAAATACAAAGATAGCCAGCATCTGAATCTTATCTTTGATGCACTGCTTGAAGCCGGGTTTAACCGGGACTGTACTGTGCTTGCGCTGGGTGGGGGTGTGATTGGAGATATGGCTGGGTTTGCTTCGGCCTGTTTCCAGCGCGGTGTGTACTTTATTCAGGTGCCGACGACCTTGCTGTCGCAGGTAGATTCAAGTGTGGGTGGAAAAACCGGGATCAATCATCCACTCGGTAAAAACATGATTGGTGCTTTCCAGCAACCGCAAGTGGTATTGGCAGATATGTCGCAGCTTGCTACTTTACCGGACCGCGAGCTGTCAGCAGGTTTGGCTGAAGTGATTAAATATGCCCTACTCGGGGATGAAAATTTTTTAGTCTGGCTTGAAGAGAATATGGATGCTCTGGTTGCTCGTGATGAGAAATTATTGGCTGAAGCCGTTTACCGCTCATGTGCACATAAAGCACGGATCGTAGCCAATGATGAGAAAGAGCAGGGTGAACGTGCACTGCTGAATCTGGGTCATACCTTTGGTCATGCGATTGAATCCTACATGGGGTATGGTGTCTGGCTACATGGCGAGGCTGTTGCCACCGGTATGGTAATGGCTGCGGATCTGTCCCAGCGAATGGGCTGGATTTCTCAAGAGGATTTAGAACGTACAAAAAAAATCATTTCTCGTGCCAAACTTCCTGTGGTTTGTCCTAAAATCCCTCTGGATGATTTTCTGGCCTATATGGCCCATGATAAAAAAGTCTTAAATGGACAATTGCGTCTGGTGTTATTAAAGCAGTTAGGCGAAGCAGTGATTACCCGGGACTTTGATCTCGAGTTAATGAAACAGGCAATTTTAGCCAATCAGGCATAGGTTTAGTTTTATGGCAGCATTACATACTCCTTGGCAAAAGATTCAGCATTATTTCTGGCTGGTCTGTGGCGTATGCTGCCTATTTGCTGCCTTGGTCTTTTGGGCGGTGACTGATTCAGATGACGTCGTCGAAATTGAAAAAAAGCCTGAAACTGAAGTTCAGTTGCAGATTCAGCCGGAAAAAGTAGCCACAATGACCCATCTTGGTGCGCTTTTTCAGGAAGTGAAACCACTGGATCTAAATACGCGTACCCTCGTGAATGCCAGTCATGAGCCAGAATTTCGCGGTACCAAATTTGTCAATGAAGCGAAAAACCAGCACGCCATTGAATTATTTCGTGTGACCAATGAAGCCATTTTAAAAAGTTTTCTTAAAAAACAGTCCGATCGTAAACCTTTTATTTATTTAAGAATCTCAGGTGAAAATCAGCCAGAACAATATGTGTTGTTGTATGGTCAATATAAGACGGCGGCACAAGCCAATCAGGCACTCTCTACACTGAAGTTAAATTTACCGGCCTCAGTCAAGCCTGAAGTTGTAGCAATGCAGCAATATGCCAGTCTGGTCAATAATCTGGGTTCAGAGGAATTGGCCAGTAATCAAAAGCTTTACGAAATTCGTTTGAAAAACGTACCTTTGCCGAAAGTAGATGAATCGGTGCGACTTAGACAGCAGCAAACTCAAACTGAGTCCAAGCCGCGTAGCTCTGATGCTGCGACTACAAGTACCACAATTGTGCGCCGTGATTCATCGGGAAATGTAGTTGATGTACAGAAATCTGAAAGTGCTGTAGAAGGTACACCTCAACCGCAAAATAACAATAATCGACCTGCTCAGGGCAGTAATCCGCGTCCTCAAAATAACGAGATTAATGATCCATTTAATTAGTTCGGTCTAAAATAGCGCATCCAAAAAATTACAGAATTAAAAATGAGCGCTTTTGGTGCAAAAAATGCACATTAAAAATAACCCTTAGAGTGCTGTTCTGCGCTAAATCTTTGTCATTTGTATTGTTTTAATTTATGCGCTGTTTGTTGGCATGGAATTTGCTTTATTGGTGCATGAATTGAATTAATCTCCCTGTTTTAGCGCGAAAAATGATTCGATGACACCTTATGAATGTCATATTTATTCCAGATTTTTATGTTATTCATGAGCAGAATAAACTTTATTTGTTATGCATTTAGTCTAAAAAAGGACTAGTCTGAAGAAATAAAGAAAAATGCTTTTGCTCTACCAAGACGGTCTTCGAAAGTCCATTAGACGCCAGCGCAGAGAAAAATTTAGATTGTTTAATAGCCTGTTGAGGCTTCGTGAAAGAAGGGTACGCTATGCACATGCCATCGCCTAACAATGTAGCTCCCGCTCAAGGTTTATACCAACCGGATGAGTTTAAAGATAACTGTGGTTTCGGTTTGATCGCCCATATGCAGGGTGATGCAAGCCATGATCTCGTCAAGACCGCGATTCATAGTTTGAGTTGCATGACCCACCGTGGTGGTATTGCCGCAGATGGCAAGACTGGAGATGGTTGTGGTTTGCTCTTGGCAATGCCAAAAAAATTCTTCCGTGAAGAAGCAAAACGCTTAAGTGATACCACCTTAAGTGAAGTCTTTGCTGTAGGTTCAGTATTCCTAAATCTTGATCCTGCGCTTGCTGCTCATGCCAAACAGGTTTTAAACAAAGAGATTGAAGCTGAAGGTTTAATCGTTCTGGCTTGGCGTGTAATTCCGACCAATGTTGATGCACTGGGTGAAATTGCATTGCAATCGATGCCGGCATTTGAACAGATTATTGTTAACTGTCCAATGGGTGTGACTGAGGTTGAATTTAACCGTAAGTTATTCCTGGCACGCCGTCGTGCAGAGCAACTGTTAAGCAATGATGCTTCTTTCTATGTTACTACTTTATGTTCAACGGTCATCAGCTATAAAGGCTTGATGATGCCGGAAGCGATTGCAGATTTTTATACAGATCTGGCTGATCCACGTTTGGAATCGCATATTGTGGTCTTCCATCAGCGCTTCTCGACCAATACCTTACCACGCTGGCCTTTGGCACAGCCGTTCCGTTACCTCGCGCACAATGGTGAAATCAATACCATTACTGCGAACCGTAACTGGGCCATGGCACGTGTACCAAAATTTGAAAATCCGTTATTGCCGGGTTTAACTGAACTGAATCCAATTGTGAACCGTACCGGTTCGGATTCTTCAAGCCTGGACAACATGCTGGAGATTCTGGTGGGTGGCGGCATGGATCTGTTCCGTGCACTCCGTATGCTGGTTCCACCTGCTTGGCAGAACGTGGAAACACTTGATGCTGATCTTCGAGCTTTCTATGAATTCAACTCAAAACATATGGAAGCCTGGGATGGTCCTGCAGGTTTGGTGATTCAGGATGGGCGTCATGCGATCTGTATGCTGGATCGTAATGGTCTGCGTCCTGCGCGTTGGGTCATCACCAAAAATGGTTATATCACGCTGGCTTCTGAAATTGGCGTGTGGGGTTATCAACCTGAAGATGTGATTTCTAAAGGTCGTGTCGGCCCCGGCCAAATGCTGGTCATTGATACGCAAACCGGCAAGGTACTGGATACGCAAGATGTCAATAATCATCTGAAACGTATGCGTCCATACCGTGAATGGTTACGTGAAAATTCTGTACGTTTGCAAGGCAGTCCAGAGCTGGAAGAATATTTATGTGATCAAGGCTTAAAAGGCGATGGCCTGAAAGCGGCACAAAAAATGTTCATGGTGACCTTTGAAGAGCGTGACCAGTTGTTGCGTCCGATTGCTGAAAGCGGTCAGGAAGCTGTCGGCTCGATGGGCGATGATACGCCAATGGCGGTATTGTCTCGTCAGGTGCGCCATGTGTCGGATTATTTCCGCCAGCAGTTTGCACAGGTGACCAATCCGCCGATCGATCCGTTACGTGAATCGATTGTGATGTCACTGGAAACCTGTTTAGGTCGTGAACAAAACGTCTTTGAACAAGGGCCTGAGCATGCAGACCGCTTGATCATTTCCAGTCCTGTACTTTCTAATTCGAAAATGCATCAGATCCGTACGCTGGGTCGTGCCGGTTATGAAATTGCAGATATCGACCTGAACTATGCTGAAACCGAAGGTCTGCAAGCGGCAATTGCGCGTATTTGTGAAGAGTCTGCGCAAGCCATTCGTGATGGTAAAACCTTACTGGTGCTTTCAGATAAGAAAATCCGTGAAGGTTACTTGCCTGCCAATGCCTTCATGATCACTGGTGCGGTGCATCATCACCTGATTAATACAGGTCTGCGTACCGATGCCAACCTGATCATTGAAACCGGTTTTGCCCGTGATCCACACCAATTTGCGGTACTCCTTGGCTTTGGTGCAACAGCCATCTACCCATATCTGGCTTATGACGTGATCAATGATCTGGTCGCCAAAGGCGAGTTATTGGGTGACCCAATCTATGCACAAAACAATTTCCGTAAGGGGATTGAGAAAGGTCTGCTGAAAGTTCTTTCGAAAATGGGTATTTCTACGGTTGCCTCTTACCGTGGTGGTCAGTTGTTTGAAGCAGTGGGTTTATCCAAGGAAGTGGTGGACAAATGCTTCATCGGTGTACCAAGCCGTATTCAGGGTGCCACTTTTGTCGATCTTGAAAATGATCAGAAACAGTTGGCGGATATTGCCTGGAAAAACCGTAAGCCAATTGATCAGGGTGGTTTGCTGAAGTTTGTCTTTGGCAAGGAATATCATGCCTTTAACCCGGATGTAATAAACTCGCTGCATAAAGCCGTACGTTCTGGGAACTACGCAGACTTTAAAGAATATGCAGAACTGGTGAACAAGCGTCCAATTGCGACGATTCGTGACCTGTTCAAACTGAAAACAGATAATTCGATTCCAGTCGAACAAGTGGAATCGGTTGAAGAAATCCTGCCTCGCTTTGACTCTGCCGGCATGTCTTTGGGTGCACTGTCGCCTGAAGCACATGAAGCGATTGCGATTGCCATGAACACGATTGGTGGTCGCTCGAACTCAGGTGAGGGCGGTGAAGATCCAGCGCGTTACGGCACCATCCGTAACTCGAAAATCAAACAAATTGCATCGGGCCGTTTTGGTGTGACCCCTGCTTACTTAACGTCTGCAGAAGTCCTTCAAATTAAAGTCGCGCAAGGTGCAAAACCAGGTGAAGGTGGTCAGTTGCCGGGTGGTAAGGTAAACGGTCTTATTGCCCGTTTACGTTACTCTGTACCAGGTGTAACGTTGATTTCGCCACCTCCGCATCATGACATCTATTCAATTGAAGATTTATCACAGTTGATCTTTGATTTAAAACAGGTTAACCCACAGGCGATGGTGTCAGTTAAGCTGGTTTCTGAACCGGGTGTCGGTACGATTGCGGCAGGTGTAGCGAAAGCATATGCCGATTTCATTACCATTTCTGGTTATGATGGTGGTACAGCGGCTTCTCCACTTTCTTCAATTCATCATGCAGGTTCGCCATGGGAACTGGGTCTTTCTGAGGCGCATCAAGCCCTTCGTGTTAATGACCTGCGTGGTAAAGTTCGCGTACAGACAGATGGCGGTTTAAAAACCGGTCTGGATGTCGTAAAAGCAGCAATTCTCGGTGCTGAAAGCTTCGGTTTTGGTTCGACTCCGATGATCGCATTAGGTTGTAAATACCTGCGTATCTGTCACCTAAATAACTGTGCAACCGGTGTCGCGACTCAACAAGATCATTTGCGTCAAGAGCATTATATTGGCGAGCCACAAATGCTGATTAACTTCTTCACCTTTATTGCTGAAGAAACCCGTGAATGGCTGGCAGCACTGGGTGTATCGAGTCTGAAAGACCTGATCGGTCGTACGGATCTGCTTGAAGTGCTTCCAGGTGAAACTGCAAAGCATGCACATCTTGATTTAAGTAAATTGCTAGAGTCGCATCCTGCTGCAGAAGGTAAAGCACAGTACTGCGAAGTACAGGGCAATGCACCATTCGATAAAGGGATTCTGGCAGAGAAAATGGTGGATGAGATTCTACCTGCGATTGAAGCAGGAACTGGCGGTGAATATAGCTTCACGATCGGTAACTGTGACCGTTCGATTGGCGCACGCTTGTCTGGTGAAATTGCGAAACGTTATGGCAACTTGAGCATGGAGGCCCATCCGGTGAAAGTTCACCTGAATGGTACCGCAGGCCAGTCACTGGGTGTCTGGAATGCCGGTGGTCTGCACATCAGCCTTGAAGGTGATGCCAATGACTATGTTGGTAAAGGTATGGCCGGTGGTCGTATCTCGATTTTCCCGCCAAAAGGTTCGCCATTCCAGACGCAAAATACCGCGATTATTGGGAATACATGTTTGTACGGGGCGACTGGCGGTAAGTTATATGCAGCGGGTACAGCGGGCGAGCGTTTCGCGGTGCGTAACTCGGGTGCATTTGCCGTGATTGAAGGTGCAGGTGATCACTGCTGTGAATATATGACCGGCGGTATTGTTACGGTGCTGGGTAAAGTTGGGCATAACTTCGGTGCGGGTATGACTGGTGGTTTTGCTTATGTACTTGATCTGGATAATGACTTCGTTGATCATTATAACCACGAGCTGATTGAGCTGAACCGTATTTCCACCGAAGCGATGGAAGAGCATAAAGCCTTCCTGGGTCGTATTCTGGATGAACATATTAAAGAAACGGGTAGTGCTTGGGCGTACAAGATCCGCCATGAGTTTGACTTTTACAGCCGCAAGTTCTGGTTGGTAAAACCAAAAGCAGCTAACTTGCAAACGCTGTTAAAAACAACTCAAGCTGATCCACAATAATTCCACTACTGCAGAAACATAGGCAGATGTAAGGCAACTGTGAACTCCTTACATCTACCCACGGAGAGAGACATGGCAGAACGCCTGAATAATGACTTTCAATTCCTGGATGTCGCACGCCAAGATCCAGAGAAAAAAGAGATTGATGTCCGCAAAGCAGAATTTGTGGAAATTTATAAGCCTTATACAGCGGAAATTGCAGCCAATCAGACGCATCGCTGCCTAGGCTGTGGTAACCCGTACTGTGAGTGGAAATGTCCGGTACATAACTACATTCCAAACTGGTTGAAACTGGTGTCTGAAGGACGTCTGTTTCAGGCGGCTGAACTGTGTCATCAGACCAATACCTTGCCAGAAGTCTGTGGCCGTGTCTGTCCACAAGACCGCCTGTGTGAAGGGGCGTGTACCCTGAACGACGGTTTCGGTGCAGTGACGATCGGGAATGCAGAAAAATATATCAACGATACCGCCTTTGCATTGGGCTGGCGTCCAGATATGTCCAATGTGCAATGGACCAATAAGAAAGTCGCGATTATCGGGGCAGGTCCTGCAGGACTTGGCTGTGCAGATATTCTAGTGCGTAACGGGGTAAAACCTGTAGTCTTTGACAAGCGTCCGGAAATCGGTGGTTTGCTGACTTTTGGTATTCCAGAATTCAAAATGGAAAAAGACGTAATGAAACGCCGCCGTGAAATTTTCACGGGTATGGGGGTGGAATTCCGTCTGAATACTGAAATTGGCACAGATGTGACTATTGATCAATTGCTCGCGGACTACGATGCTGTGTTTATGGGCATGGGAACCTATACCTATATGAAAGGTGGTTTTGCCGGTGAAGAACTGGATGGTGTGTATGATGCACTAGATTTCCTGATCGCCAATGTCAATCGTTGTCAGGGCTGGGAAAAAGACCCAGCTGAATACATCAGCGTTGAGGGTAAGAAAGTCATCGTTTTAGGCGGTGGTGATACTGCGATGGACTGTAACCGTACTTCGATCCGTCAAGGTGCTGAATCCGTGGTCTGTGCTTACCGTCGTGATGAAGAAAACATGCCGGGTTCACGCCGTGAAGTACAAAATGCACGTGAAGAAGGGGTGAATTTCCAGTTTAACCGTCAGCCGATCGAAATTGTCGGTGAAAATGGTAAAGTGACCGGTGTGAAATTTATTACTACTCAGCCGGGTGAGCCGGACAGCCGCGGTCGCCGTAGTCCAGAGCCGATTCCGGGCTCAGAAGAAACTCTTCCAGCGGATGCAGTCCTGCTTGCTTTCGGTTTCCGTACCAGCCCAGCTGACTGGTTCACCGATGTAGAAATCAATCTGGATGGTTCAGGTCGTGTGCTTGCTGCTGAACAGCAGCAATACAAATTCCAGACCTCAAATCCGAAAATCTTCGCTGGTGGTGACATGGTTCGTGGTTCTGATCTGGTGGTAACTGCAATCTGGGAAGGCCGTCAGGCAGCTGAAGGGATTCTGGATTATCTAGATGTTTAACAGTTGAAAATTCACTGAAATCATTCAAACAACCCGCTACGGCGGGTTTTTATTTTTGGATATTGTCTAACTTAAAGAGAGGCCATTAAAAAAGATTATAAAAAGTAACAAAACTTTAGAAAATACTGTTTAAAATCAAATTAATTATATAAATTTTAATAAAGAATTGAGGACAAGATATCATGCGTGTATTCAAACAATCTCTTATCGCCTTGATGCTGGCCAGTACCTTGACCCTGAGTGGTTGTGGTTATAATACCTTACAAGTCAAAGATGAAGCAGTCACTGCCGCCTGGTCGGAAGTACAAAACCAGTATCAGCGCCGTGCCGATCTGGTACCTAATCTGGTCAATGTAGTCAAAGGCTATGCCTCGCATGAAGAGCAGGTTTTAACGGAAGTAACACAAGCACGTGCCAATGTTGCCGGTTTAAAAGTAGATCGTGAAGTGCTGGAAGATCCTGAATTATTCCAGCGTTATCAGGAAGCACAGGCCCAGATGACCAGCGCCTTGTCTCGTCTGTTGGCTGTGAGTGAAAATTATCCAGATTTGAAAGCGAATCAACAGTTCCGTGATCTACAGGTACAGTTAGAAGGCACTGAAAACCGGATTGCTGTGGCACGTAACCGGTATATTACGACAGTACAGGACTTCAACTCTTATGCGCGTCAGTTCCCGCAAGTCATGACAGCCAAAGTGATTGGCATGGATACCAAACAGAACTTTAGTGCCGAGCAAAGTGCCCAGAAAGCGCCAACGGTTTCCTTTGAATAAGTAAGATTTGTAGATAAGCGAGAGATCAGATGTCCGAGATGCTGCTGAAATACTGTGCTGGTTTGCTTCTCATGCTGGGCATGGGAATAACCACGCTTGTTTCAGCAGAAACAGCCACAGCTACAGATACTGAAGAGGTCATCGTAGCGCGTGAAATTTTGCAGCCTAAAACGAATCAAAATACTCAAACTCAAACTCAAAATACAGAAACTGCAGCAGCATCACAGCCACAAATTGCCAATGACATGGCGGAAGGGCAGTTTCGGCGCGACTTGCCAAGCCTGAATGAACCGGTCATTGATCAGGCAAATTTACTTAGTCCCACTGAAAAACAGCAACTCAGTCAGCGTATTTTGAAACTTTATAATGAAGGCAAAGGGCAAATAGGTGTAGTCATTGTTCCGACTACGGGGCAGGAAGATATTTTTGATTACTCCATGCGCGTTGCTGAAGCCTGGCAGCTGGGTTCAGCTAAACGCGATAATGGTTTATTGATGACTATTGCCATCAATGATCGCCGTATTCAGATCCTGACCGGTTATGGTCTGGAAGGTGTACTGCCCGATATCGTGGCAGGCCGGATTATCAATGACAAGATCACACCGTACTTTAAACAGGGCCAATATGCGCAAGGGATTGCTGCAGGTCTGACTGAAATTGAACGGATTTTAAATCTGGAGCCTGAACTTGCCGCACAGGCGGCCGATGAGCTTAAAGAACGTCAGGAACAGGCTTATCAGGCACAAAAAGCCAGTAAGGCGACGTTCAGTAGTGTGCTGTTTATTATTGTGGCTGGTGTGATTGCCTCATTGATTTTTGGCAGAAAACTCAGTGCTGCAACTGCCGCAGTTGCAGGCACAGCTGCCGGTCTGGTCAATGGCATGGGTTTAATCGCCAGCTTAATGATTGGTGCAGGGGTATTCTTTTTACTGGTCACCTCACTTGCGCAACTGATTTTACACGCCTTTATGGCAGGTGGTGGCCGCGGCGGTAGTGGTCGTGGTGGTTTTGGGGGCGGCGGCTTCGGCGGTGGCGGTGGTGGATTTGGTGGGGGAGGAGCATCAGGCTCATGGTAACAACGACAGACACGACAGAAATTGTCACGCAGCCAAAGCTGGAAGAACATGCACAGCCGAGCTTTAAGCGTTGGCTCAAGCATTTCTTTTATATGCCGGCAACCAAGCGTTTTTTCTCCAAGCAGGATCAGCATGCGATTGCAGTGGCGGTGGAAGAAGCTGAGCATGGGCATGTGGGGGAGATTCAGGTGGTGATTGAAGGCTGTCTACCTTCACGATCTGCCTATTATCAGGATACGCTTTGTCGAGCTCGCCAGTTGTTTGCTGAAATTGGCGTTTGGGATACCGAATATAATAGTGGTGTACTGCTCTATTTGAACCTCTGCGAGCACAAGGTTGAAATTGTGATTGATCGTGGAATTAAAAATGCAACGACCCAGCAAGTCTGGGATGAAATCTGCCAAAATATTATTCAGCATTTAGTCCAGCAGCAGTTTAAAGAAGGGGTGATCGAAGGAGTGAAACTGATTGGAAAAGTTTTAGACCAGTACTATGATCGTAAAATAGATGATTTAGAAAATGAATTAGGGAATAAACCAATCATTCTGGGGTGATTTTAGTTAACTAATTGACAAAAATTGTCAGTTAGTTACACAAAAGAAAACATAATACTTACAAAAATAAAAATATTTTTTTAAACTACTGTTTTTTCTGCCAAAATTATTATAATAAAACTTGGCACACTTAGTGCTAAATATAAAATAAGCTAAATGAGCTTTTTCTTTTAAGCTTATAAATAAACAAAAACATTTGTGGAGAATGTTATGAATACAGTACAAAAGGGTTTTACCCTTATTGATACTCCATAAGTGTCCATATAAAATGAACAATCCATAAGTAAGTCAATATGGACAGGCTTTGTTGCACAAACCTATCTGTAAAGGGTTTTTCAGCGATATAATTTTCAAATGAAGAAGCCTACACACAAAATCTACCGCACAACCAATTGGCCCGCATATAACCGAGCACTCATGAGTCGCGGAAATATTGCCATTTGGTTTGATCCTGCTACGCAATGGTATGCGCCATCAAAAGGCAAACAAGGGCGAAATCAAACCTACTCCGACGCAGCCATCCAATGCTGCTTAATGATTAAATCCTTATTCCGTCTGTCTTTACGTATGGTTACTGGCTTTGTGCAAAGTCTGATTAAACTCTCTGGCTTAAATGGGACGGCCCCAGATTATTCGACCATATGTAGAAGACAAAAGCATATTGATATTGTAATCAGCTACCAAAAAAGTAGAGATGGGCTGCATCTACTTATGGACTCTACAGGCATGAAGTTTCTAGGTGAGGTCGAATGGAAGCGCAAGAAACATGGACCTGAATATCGTCGCCAATGGCGTAAACTACATATTGGTATAGATGCCAAAACCCTGCAAATACGAGCAGTTCAGCTTACAACCAATAATGTCAATGATTCACAGGTGCTTGGTGATTTACTTAATCAGATTCCACAAGATGAGCGGATTGACTCTGTTTATACCGATGGAGCTTATGACACCAAGCAATGCCGTCAGGTCATTGCAGATCGGCAAGCGCATGCGGTGATTCCGTCAAGAAAAAATGCAAAGCCTTGGAAAGACAAGCAAGCGAGATCTATAGAGAGGAATGAATTATTGAAAACGGTCAAACGCCTAGGAAGAGTCATTTGGAAAAAGTGGTCTGGGTATCATCGCCGAAGCTTGGTAGAAACCAAGATGCATTGCATTAAATTATTGGGCGATAAACTGAGTGCAAGGAGCTTTCAAAGCCAAGTCAATGAGATTCATGCACGTGTGGCAGTCCTCAATAAATTCACTGAATTAGGCCGACCTCATACCCAAGTTGTCTCTTAAATTTGAGTAGCTTAGGGGAACTCTAGTTTTTAAATCTTTGTGCAACAAAGCCTAAAAAATAAATTAAAAAGAGTGCGTTAGCACTCTTTTTAATTTATTTTTTTAGGATCTTATAAATATAATTAGGATTGTATAAATATAAAAATGTCTAAACGCCTTAAATTTTTTCTTTGTCATTTTAGTATTTCAATATTAATAGTGTTTGCTGTAATGGGGTTGGTTTTTTTTGTTTGGTATCCATTACCACTAGCTAAAGCTGTTGGTGTAACTCATATTTTCCTGATGATGCTCACCATTGATGTTATCATTGGTCCATTGTTGAGCTTATTGGTTTATAAAGAAGGAAAAAAATCACTAAAATTCGATTTAATGGTGATTATTATTATTCAACTATCTGCTCTCTGTTATGGTATCTATAGTATTGAACAGGGTCGTCCTGCATGGTTGGTTTATAATGTTGATCGCATTGAACTGGTTCGAAAAAATGAAATCATTCAGGGGGATTTCAAAAATATTCAACCACAATTTCAACAATCCTCTTGGTTAAAACCTCAATATGTAGCAACTGATTTTTCTAAAGATACTCAGCAACGCAGTGAAGAAATGTTTGCAGAAGTTTTTAATGGGATTTCCATTGCACAACGTCCAGAACGCTATATAGAGCTGACTCAAGCCAAAACCCAAATTCAATAACGTGTATTGCCACTTAAAGAATTGGAACAGTACAACTCAAAAACAGAAATTGAAAAAACTTTAGCAAAATATTCCGATGCAGATGCTTGGTTGTCTTTAAAAGCCAATGCTGTCGATATGGTCGTCTTAATTAATAAAGATACTGCAGAAATCATTAAAACTGTCGACCTTCGTCCTTGGGATTAGTCTTTACGAGAAAATCTAAAAAAGCAGATTAAGCTTTAATCTGCTTTTTTGTTTATCATGTGCCAAACTTCTACTGCCTGATATTTCCATGAAATTCACGCTTGCCCTTATCGCAGCAATCCTGATCTCTCTTGCATGGCTCATGCCCGTGCATTATCGTCCTTGGGTGACTTATACGGGGGAGCTATATGCCTTCTTTGCATTATTTGCGCTCGCTGTAATCTGCTTAAAAGAAAAAGTAAGAATTCCAGCACTTAATCTGCCGCTATTGCTCCTCGCTGGTGTGCCGTTGATCCATTTTCTGGCAGGGCAGGTGTTTTTCTTTAGCATCGCCATGATGGGCTTTATTTTCGTGTTTAGCTTTTGGCTGGCAAGTGTGTTGGGTTATCACCTTTCAACAGGAAACTATAACCGGGAAGAAACCTTTACTAATCTGAGTTATGTATTTTTGGCTTCAGGGACAATTACGGGTTTAATTGCGCTGTGTCAGTGGGCTAATCTGGATTCTGTACTGCCAGGCATGGTGAATATCAGTGGTACACAGCGGCCTTATGCCAACTTTGCCCAGCCTAATAATATGGCGACTTTCTTGGTCATGGCTTTGATGAGCTGCCTTTACTTATATGAAAAGAAAAAAATCCAGACCAAATGGTTATTTGCCTGCGCTACAGTGATTGTCATGGGAGTGGCTTTAAGTCAGTCACGTACCGCGTGGGTCGCTGCGATTGCGATCATACTGTATCTGGCGTTCTATCAATATAAAGGCATCATTCGCCTGAAATGGTATTACAGCATCACTTGGTTGATCTTCTTTATTTCCTCTATTGTGACTTTTCCATTACTCAGTCAGTTGGCTGCACAGGCAATGGATACGGACGTCATACAAAGCAGGGATGTGGTAGTGCGTGCCACCGGAGATATGTCACGCCTCGCGATCTGGCAGCAGATGCTGGCTGCCATTCAGGCACAGCCATGGTTTGGCTATGGCTGGTATCAGACCAGTGTGGCTTTTGTCTCGATCAGCGATACAGTACAAGGTCCGGTCTGGATTCGTAGCGCACATAATTTTATTCTGGATTTTTTACTCTGGAATGGACTGCTCATCGGTCTGCCTTTCTTGGCCTACTTTGGTTATTTGGGTTATCAGCTGCAACGCTGGGTCAATACCCCAGAGTCTGTCATTGGGATCTTGATGATTGGGGCATTTGTGACGCATGCCATGTTTGAGTTTCCACAGCACTATGCCTATTTTCTGTTGCCAGTGGGTTTTATTCTGGGGACGGTCTTGGCACAAAATCTAAAAATTAAAACGATTACCTTGTCTTCGATATGGATGAAACTGACTTTTAGCCTTGGATTAATCTTATTGCTCGTGATTTACCGGGATTATGATGTTGCTGTACCAAAACTCGGACAAAGTATTCGTTATGAAAAGCAGCCGGAAAAAATCACCAATGAAAAACCGATTTATCTGCTGACCGAGTTTAATCATCGCATTGCCTGGATTCGTCTGAATCCTTATAGCAAAGTGGCTGCTGAACAGATTCAGGAAGGTGAACAAATGGTCTTCAGTTATGCGACTAAATATAACCTGATCAAATATGCCAAACTCTTAGCATTTAATGGTTACAAGACTGAGGCTAAGCACCAGCTGCAACGCCTAAAGGCTATCCAGAAAACTGAAATGAGTTATGAGGAATTAACGCGGGATATGCCACGCCAATAAGTACAAAAAAAGCCAGCAGATGCTGGCTTTTTTTTATTGTGAATCGAATCTTAGAGCTGACTTTGAATATAGTTTTCGATAGCCACACTTTCAATCAGGTCGATTTGCGTGGTTGTCCAGTCCAGATAGTTTTCTTCTTTTTCCAGAATTTCCTGTAGCAGATCGCGGGTCACATAATCCATTTCCGTTTCAGCCAGTGCCACAGCTTTCTGAATGGTTTCGATATTTTCTTTGACTTTGCGCACATCACAATGCAGCACTTCTTGAGTGTGCTGGCCGATATACAGTTTGCCCAGATGTTGCAGATTTGGCAGACCTTCTAAAAATAAAATCCGTTCAATGATCTTGTCGGCATGCTTCATCTGAACAATGGATTCTTTATATTCTGCCGAGCCCAGTTTCTCAATGCCCCAGTCATTAAACATGCGCGAATGCAGGAAATACTGGTTAATCGCAGTTAGGTGGTGATACAACACCTGATTGAGCTGATTAATCACATCACGATTGCCTTTCATCGCATAACTCCATTTGGACCTGTTTTATCTTTCTAAGAAAGCGCTCTAATCCTGATAGTAAAACAAGTCAGGGGCAAATGGCGAGTAATTTATCAAATCAAAAGTAAAATCTCGTTTTCAAGGCAGGGATATAAATGAGTGACCTAAGCCATACGACATGAAATGTCGTTTCAAGTTAACATTTTTAACTTTGGATATTCTATTGGTTATTTTCATTGATAAAATAATCGCATGAAAACACTTAAATTACGCATTAAAGATAAACATTCTAAGATATTAGAGCAATTAGCATCTGAAGTGAATTTCGTCTGGAATTATGTCAATGATTTAAGCTTTAAACACCTTAAAAGAAAAGGTGAATTTCTCAGTGCTTACGATATTGCTGAATATACGAAAGGTACATCTAGGCTTTGTGGGTTACATAGTCAAACCATTCAGGCTGTTACCGAAGAATTAGTCATACGCAGAAAGCGATTCAAGAAGACCAAACTAAAATGGCGGGTCAGTCATAAGAAATCAGCCAGAAGATCACTAGGTTGGATACCCTTCAAGAAAGTAGCAATCAAGTATGCTGATGGCCATATCCAGTATGGCAAGCATCAGTTTAAAATATGGGATAGCTATGGACTGTCAAATTACATTATCAAGACTGGTTCGTTTGTCGAGGATGCGCGTGGCCGTTGGTATGTCTGCTTAGTTGTGAATAGCCCTAAAATTGAGAAATCGACTGCGACTAATTTGATTGGGATTGATCTGGGCTTAAAGGATATAGCCACTTGTTCGGATGGTACGATAATTTCAAATCCCAAGTTCTACCGTCAATATGAACAGAAATTAGGGATTGCTCAACGAGCTAAAAATAGAAAACGTGTCCGTGCATTACACGCCAAGATTGCAGACTGTCGTAAAGACCATTTGCACAAAGCAAGTACGATGCTTATAAAGAAAAATGCACTAATTGTTGTAGGCGATCTGAGTGCGAAAAAACTGGTGAAAACCAAGATGGCGAAGTCGGTCCTGGATACAGGATTTTCAGCACTCAAAACAATGCTCAAGTATAAATGCGAGAACGCAAGCGTATTGTTTGAAGAAGTCAATGAGTCCTATACCACCCAGATCTGCTCGTGC